>VGRW01000009.1 GCA_016875225.1 Deltaproteobacteria bacterium | reverse complement strand
CGTACCGCTCGGCCGGCCCTCGGATCCCGAGGACATCGCCGACGCCGTGATCGGCTTGATCGGCGGATCCGACATGATCACCGGGCAGGTGATCACCTGCGATGGCGGAATGACTCTGGGCCGCTAGCGCCGTTCGGCGTCAGAGATCGAGCGGGTCGATCGACGGATCGTCGTCGTCGCTCGCCGCGGCGGCGACCGGTGCCGGCGCCGGCGGGCGCGGTCGCTCGGGCGGCGCCGCCTGCGCGGGCGGCATCAGCGCGCGCGGATCGTAGTAGTAGCGCTCGCGACAGATCTTCTCGCCGCGAAGCTCGTGCACCGCGACCTCGGAGAGCTTGAGCTGGCGGCCGTCCTTCATCACCAGGTCGGCCTCCCACTCGATGCAGATCGCGTTCTTCGACACGAAGACGTGTCGCGCCTTCCAGCTGGAGCTGCGCAGGCCCGCGAGCCAGCCGGCCAGCTTCGAGCGCAGCGCCTGCAAGCCGGTCAGCGTGCCGCCGGCCGGCTCCACCGAGACGGCGTCGTCGGTGTAGAACTTGCCCATGTCGAGGTGAACTTCGTCGTCCATCGCGGCGACGATCCGCTTGGCGAGCTCCTCCGCGGGCGAAGCCAGGCGCGGCGCAAGCTTGGCCGCGGCGGCCTTCTTCTTCTTTGCCGCGGGCGCAGCCTTCTTCGCGGGTTTTCGAGCCGTGGTCTTCGCGGGCGCCTTCTTTGCCGGCTTCTTCGCGGTGGTCTTCTTCTTGGCAGCCATCTCGAACCCCCTCCTCCCCTCGTGGCGGTGGCCCGATTCTAGCAGCGCGCTCCCGCCTTCCCACGGAATTTCTTCGGTAGACTGCGGACGACGATGAGCCAGTACACACCGATCGACGTCGCTCTGCACTCCTACCTGTCGGCGCACCGCACGCCCGACGACCCGATCCTGCGCGAGCTCCAGGAGGAGACGCGGCGATCGACCGGAGAGCGCGCGGTGATGCAGATCGCCCCCGAGGAGGGAACCCTGCTCGGCGTGCTGGTCGCCGCGACCGGCGCCCGCCGTGTGGTCGAGGTCGGAACCTTCACCGGCTACAGCGCGCTCTGCATGGCGCGCGCGCTTCCCCCCGGCGGCAGGCTGCTGGCCTGCGACGTCTCGGAGGAGTACACCGCGGTGGCGCGGCGCTACTGGGCGAAGGCAGGCGTCGCGGACCGGATCGAGCTCGTGCTCGGCCCCGCGCTCGAAACGCTTCGCGCGCAGCCCGACGAGATCTGCTTCGACTTCGGCTTCATCGACGCGGACAAGGGGAGCTACCGCGCCTACTACGAGGAGATCCTGCGCCGGCTCCGGCCGGGCGGGCTGATCGCGATCGACAACGTGCTCTGGAGCGGGCAGGTCCTGCGCGAGTCGGATCAGAGTGAGGACACGGTCGCGATCCGGGCGCTGAACGAACACGTCGCGGCCGATCGGCGCGTGCGATCGGTGATGATCGGCGTCGCCGATGGGATCACGCTCGCCTGCAAGCTCGGCTAGCTCGGTGGACGCGCGTCTCTCGCTTGCGGTGATCGGCGCGGGTCGGGCCGGCCAGGCGCGCGTGCGCGCGCTCGCCGAGAGCCGGGTCGCGCGGCTGGCGGCGCTCGTCTCGTTCCGCGCTCCCGAGGGAGCGACGTTCGCGGACGTGCTCGCGGATCGCTCGATCTCGGGCGTGATCCTGTGCACGCCCAACCTTCTCCACCCGGAACAGGCGCG
This sequence comes from Deltaproteobacteria bacterium, assembly GCA_016875225.1. NCBI lineage: Bacteria > Pseudomonadati > Myxococcota > Myxococcia > Deltaproteobacteria bacterium. Next base: position 66,114 of record VGRW01000009.1, on the reverse strand, counting down.
CGCGGCGCTTCTGGCGGGAAAGCACGTTCTGGTCGAGTTCCCGCTCGTGCCCGGCCCCGCGCAGGCGCGCGAGCTGTTCGCGATCGCAAGCGAGCGCGGCCTCGTGCTTCACGAGGAGCACATCGAGCTGCTCTCCCCCGCGCAGGCCTGGCTTCGCGAGCGCGCAGCGTCGCTCGGTCGACCGCGCAGGGGCGTGGTCCACTTCAGCGGCGCCCACTCGGGCTGGCTCGCGGACCCCCAGCTCGCGGGCACGCCAGCGCTCTGCGCGCTCGCTCGCCTGCACCGGCTGGTGGACCTGTTCGGCGAAGCGCGGGTGCGCGGCGCGCGGCTCGAGCGCGGCCTTGGCTACCGGCTCTCGGTCGAGCTCGAGTTCGCGCGCGGGGGTGGGGTCGAGCTCGTCGAGGAGCGCGCGCCCGGCGCAAGGCGAAGCACGCGCTGGCAGGTGGAGTGCGAGAACGGCGCGCTCGGCGACCCGCCGGTGGAGCGACCCGAAGGTCTGTTCGCGCGCGACCTCGCGTGCTTCGTCGCGCGAGTCACCGAGCGCGCGGAGCCGTACGTCGCCGATTCGGTCTGCCTGCACGTGCTCGATCTCGTCGAGGCGATCGAACGGCGCCTCTGTTAGGCTACGCGCCGTGAGAGGCTCCGCGCTCGGCACCGCGCTCGCGCTTGCGCTGCTCGCGTTCGCGTCGGGCTGCGGCGATTCGGGCGCGCCCGACGCGGCATCGGGATTCCGCGTCGCGCTGCTCACGCCCGGCTCGATCCGCGACGGCGGCTGGAACCAGAGCGCGTACGAGGGGCTCGAGCGGATCCACGCCGAGCTCGGCGCGGAGATCGCGCACCAGGAGGCGAAGACGCCCCAGGACTTCGAGTCCGGCTTCCGGGATTTCGCCGCGCGCGGTTTCCGGCTGGTCTTCGGCCACGGCTTCGAGTTCCAGGACGCGGCGGCGAAGGTCTCGAAGGAGTATCCGGACACGATCTTCGTCACGACCAGCGGCTCGACGATCCGCGCCAACGTCGCGCCGATCGTGTTCGAGCTCGAGGAGGCGACCTTCGTGCTCGGCTTCCTCGGCGCGAAGCTCTCCGCGCGCTCGAAGGTCGGCGCGATCGGCGGCGTGAAGATCCCATCGGTCGAGAGCACCTTCACCGCGTTCGCCGCCGGCGCGACCCGCGCGCGCCCGCACGCGGACGTGACGGTCTCGTACATCGGAAGCTGGACGGACGTCTCCGCCGCGCGCGAGGCCACGCTCGCGCAGATCGCAAACGGCGTGGACGTGCTGATCCACAACGCGAACGAGGCCGCCGCGGGCTTCTTCCAGGCGGTGAGCGAGAGCCCGAACGTCCGCGCCTTCGGCACGAACAAGAACCAGAACGATCGCGCGCCCGAACGCGTGCTCGCCTCGGCCACGCTCGACGTGCCGCGCGCGCTCGTGCTCGTGGCGCAGGAAGTGAAGTCGGGCTCGTTCAACGCGCGCGCGATGCGATTCGGGCTGCGCAGCGGCGTGGTCGCGATCGAGTGGAACGAGCGCTTGCGCGAGAACATCCCGGCCGAGCTGCGGGACGAGGTCGCCAGGCTCCAGGCCGACGTGGCGTCGGGCTCGGTCTCGGTCCCGCGCGGGAGCTTCTGAGCGCTTGCCGCGCGTCGCCCTCCGCGGCATCCGCAAGCGCTTCGGCGCGACCGAGGCGCTGCGCGGCGCGAGCCTCGAGCTCGAGCCCGGCTCCGTCCACGCGCTGCTCGGCGAGAACGGCGCGGGCAAGACGACGCTGGTCCGAACCCTGTACGGAAGCGTGCGACCCGACTCGGGTTCGATCGAGATCGACGGCCACGCGGTCGAGATCGCGAGCCCGCGCCAGGCGCTCGCGCTCGGGATCGGCATGGTGCACCAGCACTTCATGCTCGTGCCCGCGCTCTCGGTGGCCGAGAACCTGCTGCTCGGTGAGCCGGGCCCGTTCCTGCTGCCGCGCGCGGAGCTCGTCGCCGAGGCGCGAGATCGGCTCGAGCGCCACGGCCTCGCGCTCGACCCCGAGGCGCGCACCGACACGCTCGCGGTCGCGCAGATGCAGCGGCTCGAGATCGCGCGCGCTCTCGATCGGGGCGCGAATCTGCTCGTGCTCGACGAGCCGACCGCCGTGCTCGCGCCGTCCGAGGTCGAATCGCTTCTGGCGCTACTCGCGCGGCTTCGCGACCAGGGCAAGAGCATCGTCCTGATCTCGCACAAGCTCGACGAGATCACCGCGGTCTGCGATCGCGTGACGGTACTTCGCAGAGGCGAGACCGTCGCGAGCCGTGAGCTCGCGGGGCTCGACGCGAGCGAGCTCGGCCGGCTCATGGTCGGAGACGCGCTGCCTCCGCCCGGCCGGCCGCCGCAGACGGAGCCGGGTCCGGTCGCGCTGTCGCTCTCCGGTGTCGGCGCGCCCGGGCTTGCCGGGATCGATCTGGAGCTGCGGGCGGGGGAGATCCTCGCGCTGGCCGGGATCGACGGGAACGGGCAGGGCGCGCTCGAAGAGCTGCTCGCGGGCGTGCGCCCGCTCGGGGCGGGAACGCTCGAAGTCCTGCGCCCGCCGCTCGCCCTGCTCTCGGGCGATCGCCAGCGCACCGGACTCGTGCTCGACCTGTCGGTCGCCGAGAACCTGGTGCTTCCCGAGGCCGCGCGCGGCGGCGCGGAGCCGGTGTTCCGGGCCGGGATCGTGCGGACGGCCGAGCTCGAGAACGCCGCGCGGGCGGCGATCGAGCGCTTCGGGATCCGAGCGGAGCCCGGTGACCCCGCCCGCGCGCTCTCGGGCGGCAACCAGCAGAAGCTCTGCGTGGCGCGCGCGCTCCGCGCGCGGCCGGGGGTGCTGGTGGCGGTGAACCCGACGCGCGGGCTCGACCTGGCCGCCACCGCCGCGGTTCGCGAGGAGCTGCGCCGTGAGGCGCGCTCGGGCACGGCGGTGCTCTTGATCTCGACCGAGCTCGACGAGGTTCTCGAGCTCGGCCAGCGCATAGCCGTGCTGTTCCGCGGCAGGCTGCTGCCGGTCGAGCCGGAGTCGCGCACGCGGGCCGCGATCGGCCGCCGCATGCTCGGCGAGGGCGCAGCGTGACGCGGCTGCGCGCATTCGCGCAGCCGATCGGAGCGGCGGCGGTCGCGCTGGCCGCGTCTGCCGCGCTTCTCGCGCTGATCGGCGCCGATCCGCTCGAGGCGTTCCGCGCGCTGGTGTCGGGAGCGCTCGGCGACGCGATCGCGCTAGAGAACACCATCGTGCGTATGGGGCCGCTCCTGCTGGTCGGGCTCGGCGTCGCGATCGCGTTCCGCTGCGGGATCTGGAACATCGGCGGCGAAGGGCAGCTCTACGTCGGCGCGCTCGCCGCGACCGCGCTGGTGACGCGCGGACCCGGGCTCGGCTCCGGCGCCGTCGCCCTGCCGCTCGTGCTTCTCGTCGGCGCCGGCGCGGGGGCGCTCTGGGCCGGGATCGCGGCGGCGCTGCGCGTTCGGCGCGGCGTCTCCGAAGTGCTCTCGACGATCCTGCTGAACTTCGTCGCGGTTCTCGCCGTCGCCTGGGCGGTGCACGGCCCGCTCCAGGAGGCGAGCGGAGCGTACCCGCAGAGCGATGCGCTGCCCGAGCTCGCCAGGCTCGCGATCCTTCCCGGCCTGCGCCGCGTGCACGCGGGTCTCGTGCTCGCGGTGGTGCTCCCGTTCGCCGTCTGGCTGCTGATCTTCCGCTCGTCGGCCGGACTGCGGCTGCGCTCGGTCGGGCTCTCGCCCGACGCGGCTCGCTACGCCGGGGTGTCTCCCGAGCGCGAGACCACGCGCGTGCTCCTGATCTCCGGGGCGCTGGCCGGGCTCGCGGGCGCGCTCGAGATCTGCGGCGTCACGGGGCGGCTCTTCGAGAACCTGGCCTCGGGCTACGGCTTCACCGCGGTCGCGGTCGCGCTCCTCGCGCGGCTTTCCCCGCTCGGCGTGCTGCCGGCCGCGTTCTTCTTCGCCGCGCTCGCGACCGGAAGCGGCGCGATGCAGCGCGTGGCGGCCGTGCCCTCGGTCGCGGTGCAGGTGATCGAGGCGCTGGTGATCCTGTTCTCGGTCGGCTTCGCGATGCCGAAGTCGAGGACGTCGTGATGGACGCCGCGACGCTCTTGCTCGGGCTCTCGACGCTGCGACTCGCGACCCCGCTCGCGCTCGCGGCGATGGGGGAGCTCGTGGCGGAGCGCGCCGGAGTGCTGAACGTCGGGATCGAGGGGATGATGCTCGGCGGCGCGCTCGCCGCGTTCTCTGTCGGCGCCGCGACCGGCTCGCTGCTCGCCGGGTGCGCCGCGGGAATCGCCGCCGGGCTCGCGCTGGCCGCGCTCTTCGCGTACTTCGTGCTGCGCCGCGGCGCCGATCCGATCGTCGCTGGAACGGCGCTGAACGTGCTCGCGCTCGGGCTCACCGGAGTGGTCTTCCGCAGCTTGAATCCGGCCGGGAGCGCGCTCGCGCGCGCGCCGCAGATGGGCGAGATCGCGCCGGCGCTGAACCTGTACCTGCTCGTCGCGATCGCGCTCGTCGCGGGCGTGGCGTTCTACCTCGGTCGCACGCGCTCGGGGCTTGCGCTTCGCGCGGTCGGAGAGCGAGCGGAGGCCGCGCACGTGCAGGGAGTGAACGTGCTGCGGATTCGCCTGGGCGCGGTTCTGTTCGGCGGCGCCTGCGCGGGGCTCGCCGGCTCGTCGCTGGTGCTCTGGATCTCGGACACGTTCGTCGAGGGCATGACCAGCGGCCGCGGCTTCATCGCGCTCTCGCTCGTGCTCTTCGGCGGCTATCGACCGCTGCGGATCGTGGCGGGCGCGCTTCTGTTCGGAGCCGCGAGCGCGCTTCAGTATCGGCTCCAGGCCGCGAGCTCCGCGATCCCGTACAACCTGCTGCTGATGACTCCGTACCTGCTCACGCTTCTGGTGCTGGCGCTGCTCGCGGGGCGAGTGCGCGCGCCCGCGGATCTCGCGCGGCCGTTCGAGCCGCGAGACTGAGGGCGCGTCTACACGTAGTCGGCCAGCGTCGAGCGCAGTCGCGCGAGGCTGTCGCACAGACCGCCCTCGCGGCTTCGCTCGCGCCAGCAGGCGGCCTGCTCCTCGATCAGCGGCTCGAGCTCGGCGCGAAGCTCGGACTTCGCGGGGCCGCCCTCGGGCGTCGCGTGCATCAGGCGGTGCGCGCCGTGACGGGCCAGCGCCGCCGCCTGGCGCAGCTCGCGGGCGCATATCTCGCCGCCGAAGCCGGCCGGCCGCGCGCGCGAGAGCCGCTCGACGTGCGCGCGCAGCTCGTCGGCGATCGCGTCGAGCCGCGCGCGGCTGGTCTCGCCCCAGGCCAGCGCGGGCGCACGGCCTAGCGGCGTGGCGAGCGCCGTCGCGAGCGGGCTCGTGTTCAGCGTGTCGAGCCCCGTCTCGGAGCCGAGCTCGCCCAGTCGGACCAGCGCCGCTCCGATCGCGCGCTCGCGATCGCGAAGCAGGAGCAGGTCGAGCGCGCGCGCGAGGTCGAGATCGCTCTGGCTCGCGAGGCACCAGCTCGCGGCCGCGCCCCACGCGAGCGCCGGCAGGCTCACGACTGGCGGCTGCAGATGGCCGCGGTCGCCCCAGTCGGTGATCAGCACGCCCTCCGCGCCGTTCGCGCGGCCCATCTGCACCGCGTCGCGCAGGTTCGAAAGCGCATTCGGAAGCCTTCCGATCAGCGAGAGCCAGCTCGAGGTTCCCGGGCAGACGCGGTACGGCACGCCCGCGGTCGCGTACGGCCCCGCCAGCGTGTCGAAGCCGCGCACGCCCTCGAGATCGATGCCGACGCGCGTGAACAGCTCGCGCACCTGCGCGCCGACCGCGGCGGGATCTCGCGGCGCCTCGTAGCCCCAGGCCAGCGCGACGGTTCGCTCGCGCGGCAGCTCGCCGATCAGCTCCGGGTGCTGCACGACGATGTCGCCCCAGAACTGCACGGTGCGCCCGTCGTCGTGCAGGCCGCGCATGAGCTCGAGCAGGAAGTCGAGGTAGACGCGCCCCTGGCCGCGCGAAGCGCACGCGTCGCGGCTGCGGCCCTTGCCGAGCTCGAGCGTCTCGTCACAGCCGATGTTGATGCTGCGGCTGCCGAAGTTCGGCAGCAGCTCCGCGTAGAGCGAGCGCATGAACGCGACGCTCTGCGCGCCGGGCGCCAGGCAGGACGCTCCTTGCGCGCCGCTCTCGAGCTCGGCGAGCGCGCGGTACTCGGGGTGGCGCAGCCAGCGCTCCATGTGCCCGAAGCTGTTCTGGTTGGGCACGAGCTCGATGCCGCGCTCGGCGCAGGCCGCGTCGAGCGCGCGGATCTCGAGCGCCGTGAGCGGCGACGCGTCGCGCCAGACGCGCTCGTGCGCGGAGTAGGCGAAGGTGTGCTCGGTGTAGAGCTGAAGCTCGTTCAGCCGCAGCTCCTCGAGCAGGTCGATGACGTCGAAGAGCGTGGCCATGGTGGGCACGCGGTCGCGGCTCACGTCGAGCATGTAGCCGCGCGAGGCGAAGTCGGGCCAATCGCGCGCGCGCAGGCACGGCAGCTGCCGGTCCGACTGCCGCACGATCTGCGCCAGCAGGCCCGCGCCCCAGTTGAGCCCGCGCGGATCCCGCGCGCGAATCAGGACTCCGAGAGAGCCGATCGATAGCTCGAAGCCCTCCGCGGGGGTTCTGAGCGCAGGGTCGATCTGGAGCTCGATGGTCGGCGCGTCCGCGCCGGGCTCGAGGGCGCGCAGTCCGGCGTCGCGGCCCAGGCAGGTGCGCACGCGCTCGCGCGCGCGCTCGGCCTGGTCCGGCCGCTCCGCGCGCACGCGGATCGCCGGCATAGCGTAGAAGCGGAGCGCGCCCGCCTCGAGCCGCAGCTCGCGCGGCCGTGGCAGGAGCTCGAGCCGATCCGCCATCTTCCACCCCCCTCGTGCGCGAGCTACGGGTTAGCATTCCTTTCGACCGGGGAGGAGAAGCGCTTGTCCGATCGACCCCGATGCGGAAGCCGCCGATGAAGCTCGCGTCGATGTGGCTGCTCGCGGCGAGCCTCGCGGCTCGCGCCGGGGCGGGAGCGCTCTACGAAGCCCCCGCGCCGGGAAGCTACGAGCTTCCGCCGATCGCGAGCGTATCGCAGCACCCGCTGGTCGACGCGGACGGCGCGAGCGTCGGCTTTCCGCAGCTCGCGAAGGGGCAGGTGGCACTGGTGGCGTTCATCTACCGCGGCTGTCACGAAGCGCAGGGCTGCCCGGCTTCGCTCGCGCTGCTGCGCGAGCTCGACCGCGAGCTCGAGTCGACGCCGGAGCGCGCCGCGCGGGTCCGCCTGGCAACCGTGAGCTTCGATCCCGAGAACGACACGCCCGAGCGCATGCGAGAGCTGCGCGAGCAGATGGCCCCGAAGACGGACTGGAGCTTCCTCGCGCCCGCGAGCGCAGACGCGCTCGCTCGGCTCCTGGCCGACTTGGGCCAGGACGTGAGCCCGCTCGAGAACGGGGCGCTTCGCCACGTGCTGAAGATCTTCCTGGTCGACGACCGGCTGCGGATCCGGAACGTGTACTCCGCCGGGCTTCTCGATCCGCGGCTCGTGATCGCCGACATCGACACCGTCGCGCCGCGCGCGCCGTAAGTCAGTCGCGCGAGGCCAGGATGCGCTCGAAGACGGCGCTCGCGGCCTCGACCTGGTCGATCGCGACCCACTCGGCCGAGGTGTGCGCCTGCTCGACCGACCCGGGACCGAAGACCACTCCCGGGATTCCGTGCGCGCCGAACACGCCGGCGTCGGTCCCGAAGGCGACACTTCCCGGCGTAGCGTCGAGCGCGGCGAGGCGCAGCGCGGACTGCACGGATCGCACCGACGGGTCCTCGTCGGGCGTGGCCAGCGCAGCCTTCTCGAGCGAGCACCACTCCACGCGCACGCCGTCGAGCGCCTGCTTCGCGAGCAGGCCCTCGAGCTCGGCGCGAACGGTCGTCTCGTTCTCGCCGGGCAGGCAGCGCCGGTCCAGCAGCAGCCAGGCGTCGTCGGGCACGATGTTGGTCGCGGTTCCGCCGCCGATCCGGCCCACCGAGAGCGTCGCCGGGCCGAAGCGCGGATCGGGCCGACCGGCGAGCTCGGCGGCGAGCTCTTCCAGCGCCAGCACGCTGCGGCAGAGCGCGAGCACCGCGCTCCGTCCTTTGCTCGGATCCGAGCTGTGACACGCGACTCCGCTCGCGCGAAGCCGCGCGTGCACGATGCCCTTGTGGCGCGTCGCGACGCGAAGCTCCGTCGGCTCGGTCGCGATCACCCATTCCGGCGGGTCGGAGCCCAGGTGCGCGATCACGTCGTTCACGCCGCGGCTGCCCAGCTCCTCGTCGGCTTCGCCGACCAGGATCAGATTGCGCCGCAGCGTCCCCTGCGCGAGCACGCGCTCGAGCGCGGCGACCAGCGCCGCCATACCGCTCTTGGTGTCGCACGAGCCGCGGCCGTAGACCCGGCCGTCGGCGATGCGCGGGTCGAAGGGCGCGATTTCCATCCCGTCGATCGGCACGGTGTCGAGGTGGGAGGCGACCAGAAGCGTGTCGCCCGCGTCGGCGACGCGGGCGTGCGCCACGACCGACGGTCGCTCGGGATCGCCGATCAGCTCCGCATCGAGCCCCAGGCGCCGGAGCTGCTCGCGCAGATGCTCGGCATAGCGGCGCTCTCCGGTGATCGCGGGATCGAGATCGTCGCGCCGCATCGGATTCACCGACGGGATCGCGATGTACTCGCGGAGATGCCGGATGCACGCGCTCTCTCGCACGGCCCGAGTCTAGCGCAGCGATGGGTCGGCCCGGACCGGTGCGGCCGCCCGCTTGACCGCTCGAATCCGGTTTCTAGCGGTTCGCGCGGACCCGAAAGGAGGACTCGTTCATGGCGTTGTTCCGATACGGAGCCGATCTGGACCCCGCGAACGCGCTGTTCCGGCTGCAAAGCGAGCTCGAGCGCGCGTTCGACAGCCGCGCCGGCCACGACCTCGGCCTGCTCGGCCGCGGCGTGCATCCCGCGTGCAACATGTTCCGGAGCGGCGAGGACGTGGTGCTGCGCATCGAGGTTCCCGGCTTCGCCCCGGAGAACCTCGCGATCACGAGCCAGGGGCAGACGCTCTCGGTCGCCGGGAAAGCGCCCGCGCAGCCCGAGGCTTCCGGGAGCTACCACCGGCGCGAGCGACGGCGCGGCGACTTCTCGCGCTCGATCCAGCTGCCGCGCGAGGTCGACCCGGCGCGCGCGACGGCGGAGTGCAAACACGGCGTGCTGACCATCCGCGTGCCAGCGCGCGAAGAGGTCAAGCCCCGGCAGATCAGCATCACGGGAGGATGAAGCAGATGGCCAACGGAGAAATCGCTCGCGACTCCGCGAAGCAGCGGACGGAAGACCAGTACACGCGACCGGGTCGGACCTACCAGCCCAGCGTCGACATCCTGGAGACGGAGCAGGGATTGCGGCTCTGGGCCGACATGCCCGGCGTGGATCAGGGCTCGATCGACGTGGAGCTCGTCGACGACGTGATCACGATCAGCGGCCGCGTCTCGACGGCCGAGTACGAGAATCTGTCTCCGATCTACACCGAGTACAACGTCGGCAACTACCAGGCGCGCTTCCGGCTCTCGAACAAGATCGACGGATCGCGAATCTCGGCGAAGCTCGCCAACGGCGTGCTCGAGGTGGAGCTTCCGAAGGTGCAGGCCGCCAAGCCGCGGCGGATCGAGATCAGCTAGGGCCGAGCTGCTTCAGGTAGCGCGACACCCCTTCCTCGACGCCGAGGAAGGGGTGGTCGCAGCCGGCCGCGCGCAGCGCCGAGATGTCGGCCTGCGTGAAGCTCTGGTAGCTGCCGCGAAGCGCGGGTGGGAACGGGACGTACTCGATCCGGCCGCGGCCGTGATTCGAGATCACGGCGCGCGCCACGTCGTTGAAGGTCTGCGCGCGCCCCGTGCCGACGTTGAAGATCCCCGAGACCCGCGGGTGATCCAGGAACCACAGGTTCACCGCGGCCACGTCGCCGACGTACACGAAATCGCGTCGCTGCTCGCCGGGGCCGTAGCCGTCGGAGCTCTCGAAGAGCCGCACCACGTCGCCGTCGCGCAGCTGCAGGTGGTGCTTCCAGGCGACGCTGGCCATCTCGCCCTTGTGAGCCTCGCCCGGGCCGTACACGTTGAAGTAGCGCAAGCCCACGACCTGGCTGCGCGCGCTCGCGGCGTGCCTGCGCACCCATCGGTCGAACAGCACCTTCGACCAGGCATAGAGATTCAGCGGCTTCTCGAGCGCCGGGTCCTCGCGGAAGACCGGGCCCATCCCGTAGACCGCGGCCGACGAGGCGTAGATCAGCGGGATCGCGCGCGCCGTGGCGAAGGCGTAGAGGGCCTTCGAGTACTCGTAGTTGTCGGCCAGCATGGTCCGGCCGTTCCACTCCATGGTGTTGGAGCAGGCGCCCTGATGGAAGATCGCCTCGACGTCCGCTAGCTCGCGCGCCGCGATGCGCGCCAGGAAGTCGCCCTTGTCGGCGAAGTCCAGGAAGTCGCAGTCCGCGAGATTTCGGAACTTCTGCCCGTCCGTGAGGTCGTCGACCAGAAGCAGATCGGAGCGGCCGCGCTGATTCAGCGCCCGCGCCAGATTGCTGCCGACGAATCCGGCCGCGCCCGTGACGACGATCAAGCTCGACTCCCGCGAAGGTCTGCCGGTATCCTGCCCCGCCGTGAGGCACGCCGCCAGCGAATCGGAGCTCGCGCGCTACCGGCGCGACGGCTATTTCGTGCGCGAGAGCGTATTTGCGATCGCGGAGCTCGAGCGAATGCGGGCATCGGTCGAGCGGGTCCATCTGCGCGTCGAGGCCGCGGCCGGCGCGGCCGGCGCGGCCCCGGTCGAGCGCATCGACGGAAAACGCTACCAGGACCTGCTCGGCTCGCTCGTGAAATGGGAGTGGCAGGAGGCGCGCGCCGACGTCCGCTCGATGGAGCCGTTCCTGCACCTCGACCCCGAGCTCGACGCGCTCGTCGACGATCCGCGGCTATGGCAGCCCGCGACCGCGCTCTGCGACGCGCCTTTCCTCGCGCTCTTCACCGACAAGCTGAACTTCAAGCGCCCGGGCGGGGCGGTCTTCCCCTGGCACCAGGACAGCCCGTACTTCGCCTTCGACTGCCCTCACGTCGATCGGCTCGTCTCGCTGCAGGTCTACCTGGACGACGCGACCGTCGAGAACGGCTGCCTCGGGATGATTCCCGGCTCGCATCTGCACGGTCGCCTGCCGTGCTTCGAGGACCGGGGCCGGCTCGACCGGCTCTACACCGACGTGGATCGCGCGCTGCCGGGCGCCGAGCGAGTGCCGATCGAGGCGCCCGCCGGCTCGGTGATCTTCTTCGACGGCGACGTCGTGCACGGCTCGCTCGGAAACCGCACGCGTTCGAGTCGGCGCGCGTTCGTGCTCACCTACCAGCCGGCCGGGTTCGCGCAGTTCCGGCGCCCCGGCGAGCGGCGGGTCAGCTGCGCAGCCGGATCAGCCCCTCCTGCGCCACCGACGCGACCAGCTCCCCCGAACGCGTGAAGATGCTGCCGCGGTTGAAGCCGCGCGCGCCCGCCGCGCGCGGGCTGTCCTGCGCGTAGAGCAGCCAGTCGTCGGCGCGGAACGGGCGGTGGAACCACATCGCGTGGTCGAGGCTCGCGGTCTGCAGCTTCTCGCTCCACCACGAGATCGCGTGGGGCAGGGCGCTGGTGTCGAGCAGCGTCATGTCCGAGGCGTAGGCCAACACACATTGGTGGAGCGCCCGGTCGTCCGGAAGCGTGTCGACCGCTCGGAACCAGACGTTCTGGAACGGCGGGCGCTTGTCCGGCGCGAACTCGTCGATCGGATCGATCGGCCGCACCTCGATCGGGCGGGGGCGCAGGAAGCTCGAGCGGAACTTCTCGGGAATGCGGTGCGCGTACTTCTCGCGCAGCTCGACCTCGTTCGGCAATCCCTCGGGCCCAGGCACGTCCGGCATCTCTACCTGGTGCTCGAGCCCGGGCTCGTCGATCTGGAACGAAGCGGCCAGGTTGAAGATCGCCTTGCCGTGCTGGATCCCGACCACGCGCCGGGTGGTGAAGCTCTGCCCGTCGCGGATCCGGTCGACGTCGTACAGGATCGGCACCTTCGGGTCGCCCGGCCGCAGGAAGTAGGCGTGAAACGAGTGCGCCGCGCGCCCCTCCACCGTGCGCCCCGCGGCGACCAGCGCCTGCCCCAGCACCTGCCCGCCGAAGACGCGCTGCCAGCCGTCCTGCGGGCTGCGCCCGCGGAACAGGTTGACCTCGATCTGCTCCAGATCGAGCAGATCGATCAGGTGTTGGAGTACCCGCCTCATCCGGCGAGGTGTTCTAGATCAATCGCGCGCTCTGCGAAAGGCCAGGGCGACCAGGCCTGAATCATCCCCGGTTCTCGGGGGACTCCCTCGGTTGGGGCCGACCCATCTGGCCGGACCCCTCTCGTCTTCCCCGGGCCCGCATCACGGGGCGGCCATCGGCCACGGGGAGATCTCGTCGGCGCTGGACTTGTCACAACCAACCGCTTGCGGCGCGAATCGAGCGGGAATCGGCTCGGCGAGCGGCATAGACTAGGGCGCCGACACGAGGGGGAGATCTCATGGCACGAAGCGCAGCCGCGACGCACGCGACGAGTTCCGACCGGCCGGGGCTCCGGTTCCTCATCCTCGGAGCCGGGATGTCCGGAATCCTCAGCGCCATCAAGCTCCGCGAGGCGGGCTTCCACGACTTCGAGATCTACGAGAAGGCCGATCGCCTTGGCGGGACCTGGCGCGAGAACACCTACGCCGGGGTCGGCTGCGACGTGCCCTCCCATCTCTACAGCTACTCGTTCGCGCCCAACCCCGAATGGAGCCACCGCTTCTCGCCGGGCGCCGAGATCCAGGCGTACTTCGAGGACGTCGCCCGGCGCTACGGCGTGGACCGGATCATCCACTACGGCAAAGAGGTGCGGCGCTGCGCCTTCGAGGACGGCCGCTGGCGGATCGAGCTTTCCGACGGCTCGAGCGACGTCGGCGACGTGGTGATCGCGGCTACGGGCGTCCTGCACCACCCCGCCTATCCCGACATCCCCGGCCTCGACTCCTTCGCCGGCGTCTCCTTCCACACCGCGCGCTGGAACCACGGCGTCTCCCTCGCGGGCAAGCGCCTCGGCGTCATCGGAACCGGCTCGACCTCGACCCAAATCGTCCCGGCGGTGGTCGGCGAGGTGGCGAAGCTCTCGCTCTTCCAGCGGACCGCGCAGTGGGTGATGCCCCAGGAGAATCCCGCCTACAGCGGCGAGGAAAAGGCCGAGTTCCGCAGGCACCCGGAGACGATGAAGCAGCTCCGGGACGACATCTCGAAGCTGTTCGCCGACATGTTCTCCAACGCCGTCGTCGACGCGAACTCGCCGCAGCTCGCGGCGATCCACGCCGCCTGCGTCGCCAACCTCGAGAGCAGCGTGAAGGAGCCGGCGCTTCGCGAGAAGCTCCGCCCGAGCTACCGCGCCGGGTGCAAGCGACTCGTGATGTCGGCGGACTTCTACGCCGCCATCCAGCGCCCGAACGCCGATCTCGTCACCGACGCGATCGAGCGGATCGAGCCGGGTGGAGTGAGGACTCGCGACGGCCGGCTGCACGAGCTCGACGTGCTGATTCTCGCCACCGGCTTCCGCGTCGACCGCTTCATGCGGCCGATCGAGGTGGTCGGCTGCGGCGGCCTCTCCCTCGAGGACGCCTGGCGCAACGGCCCGGTCGCCTACATGGCGATCTCGATCCCCGACTTCCCGAACCTGTTCATGCTCAACGGCCCGAACGGCCCCGTCGGCAACTTCTCGCTGATCGACGTGGCCGAGCTCCAGCTCGGCTACTCCCTGCAGCTCATCGAGCGGATCCGCGCTGGCGAGTGCCGCGAAGTCTCCGCCTCGCGGGAGGCGACCGAGCGCTTCGACGCCGAGCGCCGCGAGGCCACCCGCAAGACGATCTGGTCCAGCGGCTGCAACAGCTGGTACCTCGACGCTGACGGAGTGCCGGCGGTCTGGCCGTGGAGCTTCGACCGCCTGCGCCAGGAGATGGCGGCGCCCCGCATCGGCGACTTCGAGCTGCGCTGAGCCCTCGACCAGGGCGTCGAGCGCTCAGCCCGCACGTGGTTCATCGAGCCGCCGATCTGGCCGGCGCAGTCGTCGAGCGCCGAGCTAGCGGCCCTTGTTCAGGCGCCCGATGTCGATGTAGCGCCGCACCTTGCCCTTCGAGTCGAGCGGCTCGCCGTCGTTGTCCCAGAACTCGATCCGGTTCCCCGTCCCCGTCTGCAGATTGACGATCACATCGCCGACGACGCGCACGTCGTTCACCTGCGAGATCCCCTCCCAGGGTCGGTACCAGACCCCGTCCTTCTTGCCGGGGTCCGAGAGCCCGGGCGGGCCCTTCCAGTCCTCGCTGTTGCGGTGCATGTGCCAGATGACCTTCCAGATCTCCCGCTTGCGGTCGTAGGCGAAGCTGTACAGCGGCTCCCAAGTGTCCGCGTCGATGTAGATGTCCTTGTGGTGATAGGGGTGGTCCTCGTTGCGGGGATCGAAGCGGATCACGTAGGCGTGGCGCAGCTCCCAGCGGTCATTGGCGAACGAGAAGCCGTAGGGGCCGAAGTTGTAGGTGTCGCCATAGGGGTAGGCGAGTGAGGGGGTGTTGAACGGCGCGATCACATCCTTGCGGCCCAGGCACTTCCACTCGTACTGGGGAGGAATGCCGTCGAAGCTGCGCAGGTCGTCGCGGGTGAAGTCGGTGCCCTGGACCGAGTCGGTGCGCTGCGCGGTGGAGATGCGCCGCACGCGCCGCAGGTCGGGCACGTAGACCCAGGTGTCGTCGTTCCTGGCCTGCGCGAGCGGGCCGTCGGCCGAGGCGTAGCGGTAGGTCAGGACCTGGATTCCGCGCGCGTCGAAGGGCGCCTCCACCTCGATCCCCGAAACCTGCATCCGTTTCTCACTCGGGAAGTAGGAGTGCTGGCTGTCGTCGTACTGCGCCTCGACGCGCTGGATCAGGTTGATGAACTTGGCCAGGCCTTCGTAGTAGAGCGGCAGCTGCTCGCCGCGATCCCAATAGGTGTAGGACCACTTCGAGCGGGAGCCGTCTCCCTCCCACCGCTTGGTGAAGTTCCAGATCAGCTTGGCCCCGGCCTCCGGGTCGCCCTCGCAGTCGATCGCCGGAAAAGGCAGTCCGGCGGTGTAGCCCACCAGCGCGCCGTCCAGGCCGATCTTCGCCTGGCCGCCGTACCTCTCGCTCGCGGCCGCATACTCGGGCGCGGGCGGGTAGTTCTTGTAGATCGGGCCGACCTCGAGCTGCATCCCCTCGAAAAAGAAGAACTCGCGGTTCTCCCAGAACTCCGGCGGCAGAAAATCCTTGAGCTTCTCCGCCGAGCTGAAGGCGATCACGTCGCCCTCCTTGAAGGGGACGCCCGGGACGGTGTCCTGCGCGCGCTCGGCGGCGCGGGCCAGGGGCGAGACGAGCAACCCTAAGACGAGTGCTAGCCAGAGCATCGGAGCTCTCCTCCTGCGTGATTGCGCTCTTCCCGATCCTACACCAGATCGCAGCAGAGGAAGCGGAGCGGCTTCAGTAGCCGCATTGCCAGAAACTGAAAAATGGTTCAGTTTTCCATCCGTGCCCGAGAAGGCTCTCCAGTCCCGGGGCTCCGCGCCGCGCCGCCGCGCGCGCCGCCGCGTCGGCTACGCGAAGTCTCGCGCGACGCGCGAGCGCATCCTCGCCGCGGCGCTCGCGGAGGCGGGCCGCGCGGGCCTGCACAAGGCGTCGGTCGCGCGCATCGCCGAGCGTGCGGGCGTCGCGGTCGGCAACCTCAACTACCACTTCGGCTCCCGGAAGCAGCTCCTGCGCGAGCTGATGGGCTCCCTCGTTGCGGACCTGATGCCGCGGCTCCACGCGATCGATGCTGCCGACGACGCCGACTTCTTCGAGCGCCAGCGCGCGGGGCTGCTCGCGTACCTCGACCACCTTCGCGCAAATCCCGAGCACGTGCGCCTCGCGGACGAGATCAAGCTGCACGACCCGGCGCTCTACCGGCGCGCGGTCGCCGAGTGGGCCGAGCGCATGGCCTCGCGGCTCCGCGCCGGGATCGCGCAGGGTGCGCTCCGCCCGATGGCCGACGCGGAGATCACCGCCCAGGCGCACTTCCTGCTCGGCGCGCGGCACTTCCTCGAGCAGATGATGGAGAGCGGGAGGGGCGCGCGGCGCGAGGCCGTCGTCGACGCCTACCTCGCGCTGTTGCGCGACGGGCTCGGGAGCCGCGGCGCACGAAGGAAGGGGCGGCGGTGAGGGCGCGCGCGTCGCGCGAGACTTCGCGTGGCCGACGTGACGTCACCATGGAGGCGCGGGTGGCCGGCTGCAGGCGGAAGCCGCGGACATGACGGTCGCCGAGCACGACGCAGTCCGCGAGCGCATCGAGAAGTACGTCGGCAAGCCGATGGGACCGTCTTCGGTGGCGCCCGACCCGGTGAACGTGCCCATGATCCGCCACTGGGTCGCGGCGCTCGACGACCGCAACCCGGTGTATCTCGACGAGGCGCTCGCGAAGAAGACGCGGCACGGCGGCCTCGTGGCGCCACCCGCCATGCTCCAGACGTGGAGCATGCCGAGCCCGAAGATCGAGGGCATCGCCGAGCGCGGCGGCTCTCCGGTGGAGATCGACTCCGACAACGTGCTCCGCGCACTCGACCGCGAGGGATTCACGGGCACGCTCGCGACGAACTCGGAGCTCGAGTTCGTGCGCTATCTGCGGCCCGGCGACCTCCTCCACGCGAGCAACGAGCGCGAGTCGATCTCGGCCCGCAAGACCACGGGCCTCGGGCAGGGCTACTTCGTCACCTGGCTGACCACATACCGGACGCCCGACGGCGAGGTGGTGGGCCGCCAGCTCTTCCGCATCTTCAAGTTCGACCCGAAGACGATCGACCTGGCGAAGCTGAAGGCGCCTCGATGAGCATCACCGCACCTCCGGCGCGAGCGATCGCGGTCGGCGACGAGCTGCCGCCCTTCGAGCTCGCGCTGAGCTCGACGATGGTGGTGGCTGGCGCGATCGCCTCGCGCGATTTCATGCCCGCGCACCACGACCCCGCATTCGCGAGAGCGCAGGGCGCGCCCGACATCTTCATGAACATCCTCGCCACGAACGGCTATGTGTCGCGCTACGTCACCGACTGGGCCGGGCCCGAGGCGATCGTGAAGAGCATCAAGATCCGGCTCGGCGCGCCCGCCGTTCCGGGGAAGACGCTGCGCTTCTCGGGGCGCGTCGCCTCCAAGCGCGAGGCCGGCGACGAGTGCGTGCTCGAGCTGGCGGTGCGCGCGGCGAACGAGCTCGGCGACCACGCCACCGGCACGGTGGTCGTCACTCTGCCGGGACGCACGTGAGCCGGCGCGCGCACCTCGCCGGCGTCGGCGAGACCCGCTACGCGCGCTGGGGCAAGATCGGCGACGTGACCGAGCACGCGCTCGCGCTCGAAGCGATCCAGAAAGCGGTCGCCGACGCGGGGCTCTCGATCGACGACGTGGACGGGCTCGCCTCGTTCGCCGACGATCGCAACGAGGCCGTGTTCCTCGCCGCGGAGCTCGGGCTCCCGCGGCTGCGCTTCGCGAACATGGTGTGGATGCCGGGCGGCAGCGGCGCCTGCGCGGCCGTCGCCAACGCGGCGATGGCCGTCGAGACCGGGCAGGCCGAGGTCGTCGTCGTCTACCGCTCGCTCTGCCAGGGCCAGTTCTTCCGTTTCGGCACGGGCGGCGTCGACGCCTCGGCGCCGCCGCCCCCGCGGCCTCCCACCGTGCAGCAGGCGACTTCACTTCTCCTCGCGTCGATGGGCTTCGTCCTGCCCTACGGCTTGATCATGGCGGCCGCGGCGTACGCGCTTCCGACGCGCCGTCACATGCACCTCTACGGCACGACCACCGAGCATCTCGGCCGCATCGCGGTCACCTTCCGCGAGCACGCGAGCCGGAACCCGCGCGCCGTGATGGGCGGGAAGCCCATGACGCTCGCCGACCACCAAGCGTCGCCCATGATCGCCGACCCGCACCGGCTGTTCGACTGCTGCCTCGAGAGCGACGGCGCCTGCGCGGTGGTCGTCACCACCGCCGAGCGCGCGCGCGACCTCGCGAAGCGGCCGATCGAGATCCTCGCGAGCGAGCAGGGCGCGCCGAAGGGCATGGGCTTTGGCCACTTCACGAACGCCAACCTCCCCGACGAGCTGTACGCGACGGGAGGGGGCGAGGAGCTGGCGCGGCGTCTGTTCGGGAAGGCGGCGCTCGGCCCGGGCGACGTCGACGTCGCGCAGATCTACGACCACTTCACCGGCTGCGTGCTGCTTCAGCTCGAGGACTACGGATTCTGCAAGCGGGGCGAGGGCGGGCCGTTCGTCGAGAGCGGGGCGCTTGCCTGGCCCGATGGCAGCCTCCCGACCAACACGCACGGCGGGAGCCTCTCCGAATCGTACATGCACGGGCTCAACCACGTGGTCGAGGGCGTGCGCGCGCTGCGCGGCGAATCGACCTGCCCGGTCGAGGGCGCGGAGGTCTGCCTCGTCACGAGCGCGGCATGCACGCCGTCGAGCGCGCTCTTGCTGGGGCGCCGATGAGCGAGCGCTTCTTCCCCGACGGAATGCCGCAGCCGCTCGCGGACGCGATCTCGCTGCCGTTCTGGCAGGCGGCGGCCGAGCATCGCCTCGTCGCGCAGCGCTGCACCGGCTGCGGCCACATGCGTCTCCCGCCCGCGCCGATCTGCCCCGCGTGCCGCTCGACGGCGTCAGACTGGAAGACGCTCTCGGGACGCGGCGAGGTCTACACCTACACGATCGTGCACCGCCCGCTCGCCGCGGGCCAGCGTCTCCCCTTCGCGATCGCCGTGATCGCGCTCGAAGGGGCGGGCGGCGTTCGGATGATCTCGAACCTGGTCCAGGTGGAGCCCGAGGACGTCGCCATTGGCATGTCCGTAGAGGTGATCTTCGAGGACATGAGCCTCGACCTCGCGCTGCCCCGTTTCCGCCCTTCGCGCCGGTAGAGGCGCACCGGGACGAAGGACCTCCGGGGTCGGGTCGCGGTGGTGACGGATGGCGCCGGCGGCGCGGCTCGTAATCCGCGGCGCAGTCAGAATTGCAGCGATGACAGCGTGTGTCCCCATTGGGTGAGTCACGCGCGCTCGAGCATGAGGTTGAGGAAATCCGCTGGGGCTCGGCTCGAAGTCGGGGCCAGTTCCGTGCGTCCGTCCACCGTGCGCCCCGCGGCGACCAGCACCTGCCCGCCGTCCTTCGGGCTGCGCCCGCGGAACAGATTGACCTCGATCTGGTCCAGGTCGATCAGGTGCTGGAGTACCCGCCTCATCCGGCGAGGTGTTCTAGGTCAACCGCGCGCCCTGCGAAAGCCGAGGGCGATCAGGCCGGCCAGCATCGCGGCGCCCAGCGCTCCTGCGCTCGGCTCCGGAACGGTCACGGACAGGCTGTCGATGGTCCCCCATACGTCGACATAGCTGCCCACATCATTCTGGAAGTACCAGTTCACCCGCGCATTGGGAAACGCTGCCAAGCTCCAAGGCACGTCCGCAAGCGAGAGCGAGTCGAGCGGTTCCCCAGGCAGGTCACCGTCGAGCTCGAGCTCGATGATGTAGAGCTGCAGATCGCCCGTCGGGGGCGGTGAGAGCGTTGCGGCAGCTCCCACGCTGCTCGGATCCGGGCCTGCCGCCGCGTCGTACAGGAAGATCGAGAAGATCCCGAGCAACGGGTCGCCAGGATCGACCCAGCTCGCGTCGGTCGTGAAGGCACCCACTTCAGACACGAACTCCCCGGCGCCCGGGGTGATTCCGTGTTCCGACCCCGAATCAGAGACATGGAACGGCGCAACCGAGTCGTCGAATGTGAAGTGGCCACTGAAGGCCGTGCCGGGTACGACCGAGCCCCCGATGGCCGCGACGGGATCCCCCACGTCCCCACTGTCTCCGATCGAGTCCACGATGCCCGAGAAGTCGACCCGCACCGTGACCGCCTGGGCCATTGGACTCGCGCCGGCAATCAGGAGGGCCGTGACGAGAGCGATTGTCTGCATTGGGGAGTCTACACCCGATGGAGTAGGTTGCGGAAAAAGTGCTGGAGGTGGACTGTAAGCCGGGTCCTGTTCCGCGCGTCCCTTGCGGGGCGTGGTTCGAGGATCATTCGTCTAGGCCCGCCGTTGCCGGCGGGCTCGAGCACTCAGACCCGGACACTCCGAGCGCGCGCGTCTCCGCGCGCACTCATTCAGACGGGCCGTCTTCGACAGTGTCCCTATTCGAGCTTGCTCCGGGAGGGGTTTGCCTCGCCGCCGGTCACCCGGCTGTCGCGCGTGGGCTCTTACCCCACGATTTCAACCTTACCGCTGCGCACCCGAAGGTTTGCAGGTTGGCGGTGTGATTTCTGTTGCACTTTCCCTGGGGTCGCCCCCGGTGGCCGTTAGCCATCTCCCTGCCCTGTGGAGCCCGGACTTTCCTCTCCCCGCGCGCGTCCGAAGACGGGCGCGGGCAGCGATCCTCCGTCCACCTCCAGCGGGCCGAGTATAGTCACGCGCCGGGAGGAGCGCCGGAATGCGCCGAGTGCTGATCGTGCTTGGAGTCGCAATCGCGGCGGCGTTCGTGGCCTGCCGGGCGTTCTGGCCCGAACGCCTGGCCGTGAACGCGCCGGTCATCGTTTTGCTGATGGGCGCGAAGCCGCCGCCGAAGTCGGAGCTCGAGTCGCGCCTGAAGGTCCCCGACGGCTTCAGCGTCGGCCTCTTCGCAGAGGGCATCCCCGACGCGCGCGAGCTGCACTTCAGCCCGACGGGCGACCTGCTGGTGAGCTCGCCGCGCGAGGGCGCGGTGTTCCTGCTCGAGCCCGACGCGGACGGCGATGGCCGCGCCGATGGATCGCGCGCGCTGATGACCGGTCTCGAGAGTCCGCAAGGCCTCGAGATCATCGGCGACTGGCTCTACGTCGCCGAGAACGGCGCCGTGAAGCGCGTGCGTTTCGACCCCCGCGCGCGCGCCACCGAGGGATCGATCGAGACCGTGCTGCCGGACCTTCCGCCGGGGGGCAATCACTGGGGCAAGTACATCCGCAGGGGTCCGGACGGTTGGATCTATCTGACGATCGGGTCGGACTGCAACGTGTGCATCGAGGTCGATCCCCGCCGCGCGACCATCGGCCGCTTCAAGGACGGCGCGTCCGACTACGAAATCTACGCCACGGGCCTGCGCAACTCGGTCGGCTTCGACTGGCGCCCGGCCGACGGTGCCATGTACGCCACCGACAACGGCCGCGACCTGCTCGGCGACGATTTTCCGCCCTGTGAGCTGAACCGGATCGAGCCGGGCCGCTTCTACGGCTGGCCGTTCGTGAATGGGATGGGCGTGCCCGATCCGGACTTCGGCGCGAAGGGCGGAGCAAAGACCGCGGAGGCGACGTCGCCGGCGCACGGCTTCGGCGCTCACACCGCTCCGCTCGGCATGCGCTTCTACCGCGGGAACGCGTTCCCGGCGCGCTACCGCGGCCAGGCGTTCGTGGCGCTGCACGGCTCGTGGAATCGGACCGCGAAGAGCGGCTACAAGGTGGTGCTGCTCGAGTGGTCCGCGGATGGCCGCGAGATCGTCGAGTCGGACTTCCTCACCGGGTTCGAGCTCGACGAGAACGTGATCGGCCGGCCCGTCGACGTGCAGGACGGTCCCGACGGCGCGCTCTACGTCTCGGACGACTTCGCCGGCGCCGTGTACCGCGTGGTCTACACCGGAGCAGGTCGGGCGCAGAGTCGCTGAGCGCGCCACGCTCGAGAGATCGCTTGACGCCCAGGGGGGGGGGGGCGGGTTTCAATGCACGCCACTACTGCGCGTGTCTCACTTCTTCAGGCCCTGGAGGTTTCTAATGGGTGGTCTGCACAAGCTGGTGTTGAGTGTCCTGGTCGCGGTTTCGACGCTGCTCGCACTGCCGGTTTCAGCGTTCGCGTTCAGCGACGATTTCGAGGATGGGAATACCGAAGGATGGCTCCAGACGATTGTCGCGGGTGGGGTCGGCTCCTGTGGAGTCGAATCTCACAACGGCAGCCAGATGGGGTTCTGCAAACAGATCGGTTCCGGGCAGCAGGCGCTGTCGATCGACTTCACCTACTCGCCTGCTGAAATCCTGTCCTTCGATATGCATGCACAGTCCATCCCTGAATGCAGCACTGGATTGTGTGCACATGCTCGGAGCGGTATCGCGGTGTCGTTCCTCACCGGGCTCAACATTCCGCTCGGCACCGTAGGGCTGTACCAAGTGACAGATTTGTCCTGGCTCCCGGCGAACAGCTATGCCATCGATGACGTGCAACACAATTACAACGGCACGTTCGCCTCGTTCGCGTCGCTGGCAGGCCTTGATCCGGCAAATAGCGCCATCGCCAAGCTGAGTATCAGATTTCAGGCCACAGCTTCGACCAGCTTTTTCGGCAGTCAGTCGCTGGCCAACGTTTGGTTCGACAACGTGAATGTTCCGGAGCCCGACACCAGCGCCCTGGTGCTGGCCGGCCTAGCGGTCATTGCGGTAGCCGCGCGAAGGCCTCGTTCGGTGTCTTGATGCCAGCGAACCTCACTCCTCGGAACTCGCCCCGGGGCGAGTGACTGTAGACGCGAAGTCACGCCGGAAGCGAGCCATGTGGGCGGCGCCGAAGTCCCGCGTCGCGGCATGAGCGTTGTGCGCGCGGCAGCGCAGGGTGATCTCGTCCGCCCGGTGCCGATGCGAGCGGGCGAACGGCACCAAGTGGTGGAACTCGAGCGCGTCGCGCGTGCCGCAGCGCCGGCCGTCGCGGGCCACGAACGTGCAGCGCTCGTCGTCGCGCCTAGCAACCGCGCGGCGGATTGCGGCGGGGATGTGGCGCGGCGCCGGGCCGGACACCTCCGCGCGCTGCGCGCGCGGAGCGTCGGTCTGCGCGAACTTCACGCGCCGTAGATCTCCAAGCAGCGCGTCGAGCGCGCGAGCGAAGATCCTTTCGAGATCGCCGTCGGGAATCTGGTGGCGCAGCAGCGCTTGGGCCTCCCGGAGCTTTGCGTGCGTCTCGGGTCCCGCCGTGAACTGCACCTTGTAGCGGCTGCCGCCGAGCGGCTCCGCCGAGGGCTGCGCGCTTGCTGCGACGGGGGCGGTGGGTAGCGGTGGCGGTGAGTCGAGCACGAGCGGCTCGGACACCGCGACGCGCTCTGGCAACCGGCGCAGCACCGCCTTCGCATCCGGCTTGGGCGCGCGGTCCGCCAGTCGCTCTTCGATTGCGCGCTTGCTCTGGTTACGCGCCAGATCGAGCAGCTCGCCGCAGCTCTCCGCCGTCAAGTGCGGCACCAGGAGCCGCAGGCCCGAGAGATGCAGCTCGCCGGAGCGGATCCGATCCAGGATCTGTGGAAAGCGCCGCGCCGCGCGCGCGGCGGTGATGCGGTGGAACGCGACCGACTCGGAGAAGTGCAGCACCTCCACGCAATAGGAGAAGAGCGACCGGAAGCCGAGCTCGAGCGCGAGGCCGCGCGTCTCGACCTCGCCCAAGTGGACGAGCAGATCGGCTTCGAGCCCGACGCCGAGCGCGGCGAGCTTCTTCAATCCCTCGAGTAGCGCGTGGTCCGAGCTTGTGCCGAGGTCGAACGGAGAGAGCGACACTGAATTGCCTTCCCGGGGTGAGAGAAGGTGATTGCCGCGCGAGGGGAATCGTTCGAAGCGTATCACGACGCTTTTCGGTGTCGCAGGAGCGCGCGTGCGCCACGATCGGGACCCGCCACGCGCCCGAACGTCTCCGGCGTCGAGTTCGCACGCCAGCGCGTCAACACTCGAGTCTTGCGGCAGAGATCGAATGGTCGTCGGCCCGCGAACCGCGCGTCCTCCAAGAACCCGTCAAGTCCTCTTCTCGCCGGATCTGATCGGGCACTCCACGCCATAGAGTTCGACGGCTCGAGGGCGATGGGTCGTTTGACCTGCTCGCAGTATCCAGCTCCGACATATTCGCTAGGATCCCGCCCGTTCGGCCGATGTATTTCCGAGGAGTCCTTCGCCTGTCCGAGTCCGCGATTCGCATCCTGGCGCTCGTCTGCGCGCTCACGGCGTTGGCTCCTTCGGGCTCCCCTCGCGCGGAGCCGTCGGCGGAGCTCTCGGCGGCGATCGAGGCGACCCTCGTGGCGCACCCCGGGCTGGTCGAGATCCAGCCGGGCGACCGCTTTCTCGCCGGCGTCGACGACGCCGAGCTAGAAGCTCTGCTCACGCGCACCGCCAGAGGCGAGTGGGACGCGTCGACCGAGTCGGCGGTCTGGGTCGTGCTCGAGGGCTTCTCGCGCGAGTCGGGACCAATGGCGGCCTACGGGCGCTCGCTCACCAGCCAGCTCGCAGGCGCCGCCGCGGCCGGCGAAAATCCAGAAGCATTGCGCGCGCTGGCGCGAATCCTCGGGCGCTTCCTGGAGGACCCGAGCCACGAGTACTCGATCCTCGCGCAGGGGCTCTTGTCCGAGAAGATCCGCTGCGGCGCGGCGTCGCGGGGCGACGACGAGCTGGTGCGGCGTATCACCGCGCAGGTGAATCCCGATCGAGAGCTCGACCGGGGCGGAACCGACGGGACGGTCGCGGACCGCTACGGACTGCACGAGCGCGCGGACCTCTTCTCGGTGGCCGCTCGGGGCAAGCTCATCGCCGCGGCCGGCTACTTCGGCACCGTGATCGTCTCGCGCGACGGAGGCACGAGCTGGAGCGTTCCGAATACCGGAACCGACGAGCCGCTCTACGCCGTCGCGTTCGGCGCGGACGAGGAGATCTGGGCCGCGGGCCGCGCGGGCGTGGTGATCCGGTCCGAAGACGGCGGCGTCACCTGGACGCGCCGCCCGACGCCGTTCGACCGCCACGTGTTCGGTCTGCACGCGACGGCGCCGGGGGTTGTGCTCGCGGTGGGCGACTACGGGCTCCAGCTGCGCAGCAGCGACGGTGGCGCGCACTGGGCGTGCATTCCACGCGAGCAGGACGTGATCCTCGGGCGGATCGCCAGCGCCGGCCCCGACGCGATCGGCGCCGGCGAGTTCGGCACGCTCGAGCGGCTCCCGCGCGGAGTCCCGCCCGGCCGGCGCGGTGTGCTCAGCGGCGTGCCGCCCGACCTCTACCTGTTCGACGTCTGGTCCGATGCGGACGGCGTGGTCGGCGTGGCGGTCGGGCTCGGCGGCGCGGTCGTGCGCAGCGAGGACGGTGGCGCGACCTGGTCGCGCGTGGCGGTTCCGTTCGAGCGCGATCTGTTCGGCGTGGGCGGCTCCGGCGCGCGCGTGGTCGTCTCGGGCGAGGGGGGCCTGCTCGCGCTCTCCGAGGACGCGGGGCGGAGCTTCCGCCGCATGGACTCGCCGATCGCGACGGTGACGCTCACCGACGTGGAGTTCGCCGATGCCGGGCAGGTCCACGTCGTCGGCTCGCGCGGAATCGTGCTGCGCTCGGACGACGGCGGCGCGACGTTCCGCGTCGCGCGCGGCGGCGGCGGCTCGTGAGCGCGGCGGAGCGGTTCTCGCGCTTCTTCGCGAGGCGGCGAAACTGGTTCGCGGCCGGGATCGCGATCGCTACGGCCTTCTTCGCCGTGGAGATGCGCAATCTCGAGATCTTCACGCAGTACCTGGATCTGCTGCCGCGCGCGCACCCGTTCATCCGCACCTACGAGGCGTACCGCGACGTCTACGGCAACGCGAACACGGTGGTAGCCGCCGTCGTCCCGCGCGAGGGCGACATCTATCGGCCCGAGATCCTGCGCGCGATCGCCGAGCTCACCGAGCGGATGGACTCCTCGATCGTCCCGGCCGAGGTGAACGCGCTCCCGACCAGCGCCTTCGTCGAGCCGCGCGGCGGGACCGAGGCCGTCGTACACGCGATCGTGTCGCTCGTCGACCGGCTCGTGCGCTCCTCCAGCGCCGAGCCCGTGGAGACCGGCGTCGACCACAATCTGGTCACGAGCCTCACGCACCGCACGGCGCGGGACGCGCGCGTGCGCGAGGACGGGACGCTGCACTCGCCGCAGCTGGTCGAGGAGATCCCGACCACGTCCGAAGCGCTCGAGCGGCTGCGCGAGCGCGTGCGCCGCAATCCCTCGGTCTTCGGCCCGCTGGTGGCGGCCGACGAGCGGGCGGCGCTGGTTCGCGCGAGCTTCGTCGAGACCCGGCTCGACTACGGCGCGCTCTTCAAGCACATGCAGACGACGCGCCGGGAGATCGAGGCGAAGTACCCGGTCGCGGTGCACATGACCGGCCAGCCACTGCTCTTCGGCTGGACCTACGCCTTCGCCACCGAGATCCTGCTGGTCTTCGCGCTCACGCTTCTGGTCTCGGTGCTTCTGCTCTGGAGCTACTTCCGCCGCGCCTACGGCGTCTTCCTGCCCATGTCGGGCGCGGCCGTGAACGTGATCTGGGGCCTCGGCTTCGCGGCTTGGGTCGGATACAACCTCGATCCGCTGGTTCTGGTCATCCCGATGCTGATCACCTCGCGCGCGATCAGCCACTCGGTGCAGTTCGTCGAGCGCTTCTACGAGGAGTACGAGGCGCTCGGCGACAAGGACGAGGCCTGCATCCGCTCGATGTCGGAGCTGCTGCTGCCGGGCACGTTGGGAATCGTCACCGACTGCATCGGCCTGCTCACGATCGCGCTCGCGACGATCCCGATCATGCACAAGCTCGGCCTGCTCTGCGCGTTCTGGGCCGCGACGATCCTGGTGACGGAGATGCTGCTCAACCGGCTCCTGATCCTGTACCTGCCCGCGCCGCGCGAGCGCAGGCACTACGTGCAGCCGCTCGCAGCCAGAGCGCTCGGCGCGGCGGCGCGACTGGTGGGCTCGCGCGCGGGCGCCGTAGCGATCGTCGCGGTCTTCGCCGTGCTGACGGGCGTCTGCGCGGTGCTCGCGCGCGACGTGCCGGTCGGCGAGCACCGGCCGGGCACGCCGATCCTGTACCCCGACGCCGATTTCAACGTGGCCGCGCGCGAGATCGGCACGCGCTTCTCGGGGCTGGACGACCTGCTCGTGGTCGCGCACTCGAACGTGCCGGGGCGGGTCTACAGCCCCGACGCGTTCAAGCTGATCGAGTCGCTGCAGCGGGCGCTCGAGACCGACGCGAACGCGGGCGGGAGCATCTCGCTGGTCGACCTGCAGAAGCAGACGGGCCGACTGTTCCACAACAACGATCCGCGCTTTGCGATGTGGATGCAGACGACCTCGGAGCTGTCGGGAATGACCTACCTGATGGAGACGAGCGTTCCCGCGCCGGGCATCCTCGACCCGTACCGCTCGCGCGACGCCGCGTCGCTCGCGGTTCGCGTCTTCTACCGCGACCACCGCGCGCCTACGGTCGAAGGCGCGATCGAGAGGCTGGAGCGCTTCGCTGCCGACGTGCGGCTGGACGGAAGCCTGGCGATCCGGATGCTCCCCGGGGACCCGGACTGGCTGCGCGCGCTCGGCTGGCTCAATCCCATCCTTCCGGCCGTCGAGCCGAGGCTCGAGGTGACACTCGACGGTGGCGCGCCCGAGATCGTCGCGGGCCGGCGCTGGCAGGGGCCGGACGGGATCGAAGCCGAGCTGCGGCGCTCGGGCTTCCGCTCGCCGTGGGAGCTCTGGGTTCGAAGCGGCCCGGCAAGCGAGCCCACCCTGCAGCCGAGCGGCGCCTGGCTGCGGGACGGCGTCGAGCTCCGCTACGCGGCGGGCTCGATCGGCGTGCTCGCCTCGTCGATCGACGAGATCCGCGCCTCGAGCGATCTCAGCATCGTGATCGTGTTCATCACGACGTTCCTGGTGATCCTGGCGAGCTACCGGTCGCTGGTGGTCTCGCTGCTCCTGATCAGCTCGCTTGCGACCGCGTCGCTCGCGGCGCTCGCGGTGCAGGCCGTGGCTGGAATCGCGATCGACGTGAACACGCTTCCGGTGCAGGCGATCGGCGTCGGGGTCGGGATCGACTACGCGCTGTACCTGGTCGACCGCGTGCTGCAGGAGCGCCCGCGCTTCGCCACGCGAGTCGAGGCCGTGCAGCACACGATCCGGACCACGGGGCTCGCGATCGGCTTCACCGCGTCGACGCTGCTGGTCGGGATCGTGTTCTGGATTCCGATCTCGAGCCTGCGCTTCTCGGCAGAGATGAGCCTGCTGCTCTCCATCCTGATGGGCGTGAACGCGCTCGCGGCGATCCTGCTGGTGCCGGCGATGATCGTGCTGCTGCCGAAGCGCTGGTCGGGCCGGCTGGCGTAGGCCGCCCGATCGCTCCGCGTTCCCGGTAGAATCGGCGCGAGGAGAGCCGATGAACGATCCGGACGGGCACACGACGCTTCGCGCGGAGGAGGCCGCCGCGCACGGAATGACGATCGCGGTCGCGGCGCGCGAGGCGCCGCAGCGCATGGCGATCCTCTCGGATTCGGGGTCGCTCACGTTCGGCGAGCTGAACGCGCGCGCGAATCAGCTGGTGCGCGCGCTGTCGCGGCGTGGCGTGGCCAAGGGCGACGCGATCGCGCTGCTCTGCTCGAACCGCCCCGAGTTCGCGGTCGCGTACGCCGCGGCGCTGCGCGGCGGGCTGCGACTCACTTGCATCAACTGGCACCTGCAGCGCGACGAGATCGCCTACATCGTCGACAACTGCGAGGCGCGCGCGTTCCTGGCCGACGCGCGCTTCGCCGACGCGGCCGCCGAGGTCGCGCGCGAGTCGCACAGGGCCTCCGAAAGACTCGCGATCGCCGGCCCGATCGAGGGCTTCGAGAGCTTCGAGGCGGCGCTCGACGCGGAGAGCGCGGCCGACGTCGATTCCCCGTCGCTGGGCGGGACCATGCTCTACACCTCGGGCACCACCGGGCGACCCAAAGGTGTGTACCGTCGGCAGGCGCCGCCCGCGAGCCGCCTGGCCCAATCGATCGCTCAGGTCTCGAAGTACCAGCCCGATGGCGACCGGATGCTGTGTACCGGGCCGCTGTATCACGCCGCGCCGCTCGCGTTCAATCTCGCCGCGCCGCTCGCGGCGAGCATCGGCACGGTGCTGATGGACCGCTGGGATGCGGCCGAGGCGCTGCGGCTGATCGAGAAGCACCGCATCACCCACACGCACATGGTCGCGACCATGTTCCACCGGCTGCTCGCGCTTCCCGACGACGTGAAGGCCAGGCATGACCTGTCCTCGCTGCGCGTGCTCCTGCACGGCGCCGCGCCCACGCCGGTGCACGTGAAGAAGTCGCTGATCGACTGGCTCGGGCCGATCGTCTACGAGTACTACGCGGCCACCGAGGGCGGAGGCACGTTCATCACCAGCGAGGAGTGGCTCTCGCGGCCGGGCTCCGTGGGCCGGCCGGTCGAGGAGGGCAACCTGTCGGTCCGCGACGACGAGGGCCGCCCGCTCCCGACCGACAGCGTCGGCACGATCTGGTTTCGCGCGCCTCCGGTCGGCCGCTTCGAGTATTTCGGGGACGAGAAGAAGACGCAGTCGAGCTACGACGGCGACTGGTTCACGATGCGCGACATGGGCTACCAGGACGGGGCCGGCTACGTGTTCCTCACCGGCCGCACCTCGGAGCTGATCATCTCGGGCGGAGTGAACATCTATCCGGCCGAGATCGACGCCGTGCTGCTCATGCACCCGGCGGTGGCCGACGCGGCCGCGGTGGGGGTCCCGAACGAGGAGTTCGGCGAGGAGGTCCGCGCGGTGGTGCAGCTCGCGCCCGGCTCGGCCGCGAGCGAGGCGCTCGCGCGCGAGCTGATGGAGCACTGTCGGGAGCGACTTGCCCACTTCAAGTGCCCGCGCGGTGTCGACTTCGATCCGGCGCTGCCGCGCTCCGAGGCGGGAAAGGTGCAGCGCCGCGTGATCCGGGAGCGTTACTGGCAGGGGCTGGGAAGGCAGATCTGAGATGGGGACGGGGCTCGGGATCTGCCGCGCGCTCTGCGTCGCGCTTCTGATCCACGTCGCGGCGCAGGGCACGTGGGCCGAGGAGCTCGAGCCCGAGCGCTGGACGATCGTGCACTGCGGCTCCGCGCTGCTGGTGCCCGGGCAGCCGGCGCACGGCGAGACGACGCTCGTGGTGCACGAGGGGCGGATCGCCGAGGTCCTGCCGGGGATCGTCGAGCCCGAGTCGATCATGGCCGGAAAGACCGGCGAGCCCGAGGTCGTCGATCTGCGCGAGGCGTTCGTGCTGCCGGGGCTGATCGACGCGCACGTGCACCTGACGTTCGAGCACGACGCCGACGCCCGGATGCGGCGCGTGAGCGAGGACGAGGCCGCGGCCGCGCTGCGCGGATCGGTGTACGCGCGCCGGACCCTCGAGGCGGGAATCACCACCGTGCGCGACCTCGGCGGCGGGGCTGCGGTCTTCGCGCTCCGCGACGCGATCGCGCAGGGACGGATTCCCGGGCCGCGAATGCTCGTCGCAGGCCACGCGATCACGCCCACCGGCGGACACGGCGACCGCACGAACGGCTACCGCGAGGACCTCTTCGACGAGCCCGGTGCGTATCTGGGCGTGGCGGACGGTCCCTACGAGGTTCGCAAGGCCGTGCGCGCGCAGGTGAAGCGCGGCGCCGACCTGATCAAGCTCACGGCGACCGGCGGCGTGCTCTCCAACACCAGCGCGGGCACGGAGCTGCAGTTCATGGACGACGAGCTCGCGGAGATCGTGAGCACGGCGCACATGCTCGGCCGAAGGGTCGCGGCGCACGCCCACGGGACGAACGGGGTGAACGCCGCCCTCCGAGCCGGAGTCGATTCGATCGAGCACGGCACGTTCCTCGATGCCGCCTCGGTCGAGCTGTTCAAGAAGAGCGGCGCCTGGTACGTGCCGACCGTGATCGCGGGCGTGTCCGTCGGCGAGCGCGCAAAGATCCCCGGCTTCTATCCCCCGGCGGTCGCCGAGAAGGCGCGTCGGGTCGGCCCGCAGGTACAGGATGCGCTGCGCCGGGCGCACGCCGGCGGGGTGCGGATCGCGTTCGGAACCGATGCGGGCGTGTTCCCGCACGGCGAGAACGCGCGCGAGCTCGGCTACATGGTCCAGGCGGGTCTCTTGCCGATGGACGCGCTGCGCGCGGCCACGGTCGGGTCCGCTACGCTGCTCGGCATCGAGTCGGACGCCGGAACGCTCGAGGTGGGAAAGCAGGCGGACTTGATCGCGACGCGCCGCAACGCGCTGGTCGACGTCGGCGAGCTCTCGCGCGTGATCTTCGTGATGCGCGGCGGCAGCATCTACAAGCGCGAGTAGCGCAGGAGACGGATTTGATCGTCGCGTGTCTCGACCTCGAGGGCGTGCTGGTGCCCGAAATCTGGATCAACGTCGCCGAGCGCACCGGCATCGCCGAGCTGCGCCGCACCACGCGCGACGAGCCCGACTACGACAAGCTGATGCGGGCCAGGCTCGAGATCCTCGACCGGCACGCGCTGGGCTTGCGCGAGATCCAGGACGTGATCGAGACGCTCGAGCCGCTTCCCGGCGCGCTCGAGTTCCTCGATCACCTGCGCGAGCTCCATCAGGTGCTGATCCTGTCCGACACGTTCTACCAGTTCGCGAAGCCACTGATGCGCAAGCTCGGCTACCCGACCCTCTTCGCGCACGACCTGGTCGTGGAGAGCTCCGGCCGCATCGCCGGCTACCGGCTGCGCATGCCCGACCAGAAGCGGCACAGCGTCGAGCACCTGCGCGCGCTCGCATTCCACGTGATCGCCGCCGGCGACAGCTACAACGACACGGCCATGCTCGCGGCCGCGCACGCGGGCATCCTGTTCCGGCCGCCGGCGAACGTGATCGCGGAGTTCCCGCAGTTCCCGGTCACGAACGAGTACGCCGAGCTCGAACGCGAGTTCGAAGCGGCAGCTCGTCACATTGCGACGCCCGCGACCTAGCGCCTATACTGCGCCGCGCCGAGGAGGACCCCCATGGCCGACGCCCCGCTGGTACGCCAGCCAGGCACCCTGATCCGCAAGCGCAAGGACGGAACGCTCGAGGTTCCGGACAACCCGACGATCGCCTACGTCGAGGGCGACGGCACCGGGCGCGACATCTGGAAGGCGTCGGTCCGAGTCATCGACGCGGCCGTGGCCAAGGCCTATGCGGGCCGACGCAAGATCGGCTGGCACGAGGTGCTCGCCGGGCAGAAGGCGTTCGATCGCACGAAGACGTGGCTCCCGGACGAGACGGTCGAGACGTTTCGCAAGTGTCTGGTCGGCATCAAGGGGCCGCTCACGACGCCGATCGGCGGCGGCATCCGCAGCCTGAACGTCGCCCTGCGCCAGATCCTCGATCTCTACGTCTGCCTGCGGCCGGTGCGCTGGTACGAGGGCGTGCCGAGTCCGGTGAAGCGGCCCGACCTCGTCGACATGGTGATCTTCCGCGAGAACACCGAGGACATCTACGCGGGCATCGAGTGGAAGTCCGGCTCGGCCGAGGCGAAGAAGGTGATCGCCTTCCTGCAGAAGCAGATGAAGGTGAAGAGCATCCGCTTCCCGGCGACGAGCGGGATCGGCATCAAGCCGGTCTCGCGCCAGGGCACCGAGCGCCTGGTGCGCGCCGCGATCGACTACGCCCTGGAGCACAAGCGCAAGTCGGTGACGCTGGTGCACAAGGGCAACATCATGAAGTACACCGAGGGCGCGTTCCGCGACTGGGGCTACAAGCTGGTCAAGAAGGAGTACGCCGGGCGCGCGATCGGCTGGGACGACTGCGACGGCAAGCCTCCGAGCGGCCAGCTCCTGGTCAAGGATTCGATCGCGGACATCACGCTGCAGCAGGTGCTGACGCGCCCCGACGAGTTCGACGTGATCGCCACGCTGAACCTGAACGGCGACTACCTGTCGGACGCGCTCGCGGCGCAGGTCGGCGGGATCGGCATCGCGCCGGGCGCGAACATCAACTACAAGACCGGCCACGGCATCTTCGAGGCCACGCACGGCACCGCGCCCAAGTACGCCGACCAGGACAAGGTGAACCCGAGCTCCGTGATCCTCTCCGGTGTCATGATGCTCGACCACCTCGGCTGGGGCGAGGCCGCCCGGAAGATCGACCGCGGCGTCTCGCGCGCGATCGCGCAGAAGCGCGTGACCTACGATTTCCACCGCCTGATGGAAGGCGCCACGCTCCTGAAGTGCTCGGAGTTCGGCGACGCCATCATCGAGAACATGGAGTGAGCGCGTGAAGCGACCGAAGATCTCTCTCGTCGGGGCCGGGAACATCGGCGGGGTGCAGGCGCAGCTGATCGCACAGCGGCAGCTCGGCGACGTGGTGCTGCTCGACGTCGTCGAGGGTGTGCCGCAGGGCAAGGTGCTCGACATCAGCCACGCGCTCGACGGCTGGGGCTCGAACGTCCGCGTCGTGGGAACGAACGACTACAAGGACACGGCCGGATCCGACCTGTACATCGTCACGGCCGGCATCGCGCGCAAGCCAGGCATGTCGCGCGACGACCTGCTGAACACGAACCTCGGCATCATCAAGAGCGTCGCGAAGGGCATCAAGGACAACTCGCCCGACGCGGTCGTGATCGTCGTCAGCAATCCGCTCGACGCGATGGTCTGGGCGATGAAGGAGCTCACGGGCTTTCCGAAGCAGCGCGTCGTCGGCATGGCCGGCGTGCTCGACTCGGCGCGCTTCCGTTTCTTCGTCGCGCAGGAGCTCGGCGTGGCGGTGCAGGACGTGGTGGCGCTGGTGCTCGGCGGCCACGGCGACACGATGGTCCCGCTGCCTCGGCTCTCCAGCGTGAACGGCATCCCGCTGCAGTCGCTGCTCTCCAAGGAGAAGCTCGCGGCGATCGTGAAGCGGGTGCAGGACGCGGGCGGCGAGATCGTCGGTCTGCTCAAGACCGGCTCGGCGTTCGTCTCGCCCGCGGCGGCCTCGGTGACGATGGCCGAGGCGATCCTGCGCGACCAGAAGCGCGTGCTCGCCTGCGCCGCGTACCTCGACGGCGAGTACGGGGCGCGCGGCATCTACATGGGTGTGCCGGTCCTGCTCGGATCGCGCGGCGTCGAGAAGGTCTTCGAGCTCGACCTGCTCCCCGACGAGAAGGCCGAGGTCGCCAAGTCGATCGACCACGTGAAGAAGCTCCTCGCAGACATCAAGCTCTGAGCGGAAAGGCCCCTCGATGAACGTCCACGAGTATCAAGCCAAGGCGCTGCTGCGCGAGTACGGCATCGAGGTCCCGCCCGGGCGCTTCGTGCACACCGCGGCCGAGGCCGAGCAGGCCGCGCGCGACATCGGCGGCACCGTCGTCGTGAAGGCGCAGGTCCACGCCGGCGGTCGCGGCAAGGCGGGCGGCATCAAGGTGGTGAAGAACGCCGAGCAGGCCGGGCAGACCGCGGCCGACATGATCGGAATGCGGCTGGTCACCAAGCAGACCGGCGCGGAGGGGAAGATCGTCCGGCACCTGTACGTCGAGGCCGGCTCGAAGATCGACCGCGAGCTCTACCTCGCGTTCCTCGTCGATCGCGCCACGCAGAACGTCGCCATCCTCGGCTCGACCGAGGGCGGAATGGACATCGAAGAGGTCGCGGAGCGGACCCCGGACAAGATCCTCTCGGTGCAGGTCGACCCGCTGGTCGGCATCTGCGACTTCCAGGCCCGCAACCTCGGCTACGACCTCGAGCTCTCCGCGAAGCAGTGCGACGCGTTCGTCTCGCTGGTGAAGAACATGTACCGGCTGTTCATGGAGAAGGACGTCTCGCTGGCCGAGATCAATCCCTTGGTGATCTCGGGCGACTCCGTGATCCCGCTCGACTGCAAGCTGAACTTCGATTCCAACGCGCTGTACCGCCACAAGGACGTCCAGGCGCTGCGCGATCTCGACGAAGAGGACGCGCGCGAGCTCGAGGCCGCGAAGTACGACCTGAACTGGGTCTCGCTCGACGGAAACATCGGCTGCATGGTGAACGGCGCCGGGCTCGCGATGGCGACCATGGACATCATCCAGTACGCCGGCGGCAAGCCCGCGAACTTCCTCGACGTCGGCGGGCAGGCGGACGCCGAGCGCGTCGCGCACGCCTTCCGGCTGATCCTCTCCGACAAGAACGTGAAGGGGATCCTGGTCAACATCTTCGGCGGGATCGTGCTCTGCGATCGCGTGGCCGAGGGCATCATCAGCGCCGCGAAGACGGTCGGCGTGACGGTGCCGCTGGTCGTGCGGCTCGACGGCTCGAACGCGGTGCAGGGTCGCGAGATGCTCTCGCGCTCCGGTCTCGACATCACCCCGGCCGAGGGAATGAAGGACGCGGCGGAGAAGATCGTCGCGGCGGTGCGCGCATGAGCATCCTGGTCGACGCGAAGACGAAGCTGATCGTGCAGGGCATGGGGAAGACCGGCCAGCTGCACACGAATCTGTCGCTGGAGTTCGGCACGAAGGTGCTCGGCGGCGTCACGCCCGGACGCGGCGGCACGGAGGCCTGCGGGCTTCCGGTCTGGAACACCGCGCGCGAGGCGGTCCGCGAGGCCGGCGCGAACGCCTCGGTCGTGTTCGTGCCCGCGCCCGGCGCGGCCGACGCGATCCTCGAGGCGGCCGACGCGGGAATCGAGCTGATCTGCGCCATCACCGAGGGAATTCCGGTGCGCGACATGCTGCGCGTGAAGGCTGCGCTGCGCGGCTGGAAGGGCCGGCTGATCGGCCCGAACTGCCCGGGCCTGCTCGACCCGGGCCTGCGGATCCGCATCGGAATCGCTCCCTACTCGATCTTCAAGGCCGGCAGCGTCGGCGTGGTCTCGCGCTCGGGAACCCTGACCTACGAGGCGGTGCACCAGCTCTCGCAGCTCGGGATCGGGCAGTCGACCTGCGTCGGGATCGGCGGCGATCCGATCCCCGGCACGAGCTTCATCGACGTGCTGCGCCTGTTCCAGAAGGACAAGGCGACCAAGGCCGTGGTGATGATCGGCGAGATCGGCGGCAGCGCCGAGGAAGAGGCCGCGGAGTTCGTCGCGGCCGAGATGACCAAGCCCGTGGTCGCGTTCATCGCCGGTGTGACCGCGCCGTCGGGAAAGCGGATGGGCCACGCCGGGGCGATCATCTCGGGCGGCAAGGGGACGGCCGAAGGCAAGTCCAAGGCGCTGGAGAAGGCGGGCATCCCGGTGGTTCCCACGCCCGCGCTGATCGGCGAGACGCTCGCTCGGGCGGCGCGCGGCGTTCTGTAGATGAGCCTGCTCGTCGTAGGCTCGGTCGCGCTCGACGACATCGAGGCGCCCGCGGGAAGCGTGAAGTCCGTGCTCGGCGGCGCGGCCTCGTACTGCTCGGTCGCCTCGAGCTACTTCGTGCGCACGCGCGCGGTCGGCGTGACCGGCGACGACTTCCCGACCGAGCACCTGGAGTTCCTGGCGTCGCGCGGCATCGACCTGTCGGGCGTGACGCGCGCGCCGGGGCGCACCTTCCGCTGGGGCGGCCGCTATCACGACTCGCTCAACCAGCGAGACACGCTCTTCACCGAGCTCGGCGTCTTCGAGCAGTTCGACCCGGTGCTCCCGCCCGCGTATCTGGACTCGGAGTGGGTGTTTCTCGCGAACATCCACCCGTCGCTGCAACGCAACGTGCTGGCGCAGGCACGAGCTCCGCGTTTCTCGGCGATGGACACCATGAACTTCTGGATCGAGGGCGAGCGCAAGGAGCTCGAGGCGACACTCTCGCGTGTCGCGGGCCTGGTGATCAACGACGAAGAGGCCCGGCAGCTGACCGGC
Source organism: Deltaproteobacteria bacterium (assembly GCA_016875225.1). Taxonomy (NCBI): domain Bacteria; kingdom Pseudomonadati; phylum Myxococcota; class Myxococcia; species Deltaproteobacteria bacterium. The sequence continues at coordinate 29,511 of VGRW01000009.1, read as the reverse complement.
ATCGCGAATCTGGTCGGCGCGGCCGACGCGATCCGCCGGCTCGGGCCGTCCACCGTGATCGTGAAGCGCGGCGAGCACGGTGCGCTGCTCTTCGACGAGGCGGGCGTCTTCGCCGCGCCCGCGTTCCCTCTGCGCGAGGTTCAGGACCCCACCGGAGCGGGCGACAGCTTCGCCGGCGGCTTCATGGGCGCGCTGGCCGCGGGCGGATCGCTCGCCCCGGACGCCATGCGCCGGGCGGTGATCTACGGGTCCGTGCTCGCCTCGTTCTGCGTCGAGCGTTTCAGCCTGGATCGGTTTCGCTCGCTCTCGCGCGCCGAGATCGACGAGCGCTTCGAGCAGTTCCGCAGGCTCACGCGCTTCTGAGCGCCGCGCGGGGCTTTCGGCATCTCGCTCGCGCAGCTCCGCCCCGCAGATCCATCAAGGGCGGCCGCTTTCCTCCCGATAGGCCTGTCATGTTCTCGAAGACGGACGGCCCGACGGCCCTGCGTGCGGATCTGGTCCAGGCACTCTCGTTCTCGCACGATCGGGTCGAGCGGCTCGCTGGCGAGGCGAAGGTGTCCTCGTTGGCGGCCCTGGCCGGAGTATGGAACGGCCGCAAAGGACACGTCGCGCTGATCTTGCGGGACATCGAGCCGGCGGCGATCGAGCGCTACGTCTCGACCGAAGCGATCTCGAGCGAGTCCGAGCTCGAGACCGCGGTCGAGGAGGCGATCGCGTTCGCCGAGGGCTTGGGCTTCTCGATGGACGCGCCGGAGTTCCTGATGCTCACGTCCGCGGAGCGCGAGCAGCGCATCTACCGCTGGAACAAGCTTCGCAAGGTGCGATCGCCCGCGACGGAGAAGCCCGAGGCCGCTCCGCCCGCGACCCAGGTCGAGCCCGATGCTCCCGAGCCGGCGCCGGTCCCGACCGGCTACGAGATCGAGCTCCAGGATCTCACCGCTGCCGCCGCGCAGACCGAGCCGCCCGCGCGAACGACGAATTCTGCGGGAGCCGTGATCGGCAAGATCGCCCTGGTTCGCAAAGACGGCTCCGACGTTCGCCGCCTCGAGCTGATCGCACGGTTGCTCGCTTCTTACTAGCAGGAGGACTTCATGAACGGTTCCAGAGCACTCCTCGTCGCGCTCCTCGCCGGGCTCGCAGGCTTCGCCTGCTCCACCACGACACCGAAGGACGTGAGCCGCGCGGATTCCCACCGCGACCTGGCCGGCGTGAAGCTGGCCAAGGGCGAGACGGAGCGCGCGATCAAGGAGTACCAGACCGCGATCCGCTTCAATCCCGACGACGCGGAGACCCACTTCCAGATCGCCGCGGCGTACAGTCGCAAGGGCATGCTCCAGGACACCGAGCGCGAGCTGCGCGAGGCGCTCCGCCTGGACCCGGAGCACCTCGAGGCGCGTCTGGCGCTCGGCGTCGCGTTCCTGCAGATGGAGCGCTGGAGCGACGCGGCCGCGGAGTTCGAGCGACTCGCGGCGGATCCGACCTTCGTCCGTCCGACGCGGGCTCTTGTGAACCTGGGTTGGGCCCATTACAAATCCGGTGACCTCGAGCGGGCGAAGGTGGACTTCGAGCGCGCGATCGAGCTGGACCGCACCAACTACGTCGCGCATCTCGATCTGGGAATCGTCCACTACGATCAGGGAGAGCTCGTCGACGCCGTCCAACGCTTCGAGGAGTGTGTGACGATCCTGGCGGAGCGACCGGTCAAGGTGTTCGGACCGGTCGAGGCGGAGGCCCGCTATCGGATGGCCCAGGCCTACGTTCGGCTGGGCAAGCGCGATCGGGCCGTCGACTCGCTCCGCGTCGCCGTGGATCGGGGGGGCGAGAGCGAGTGGGTGCGCAAGTCGAACGACTACCTGAAGGTGCTCCAGTAGGGGTCGCGCCCGAGGCGGTCGCAGTCGGCCATTGGTACCGACGGCAGCGCGAGCTGCGCGGGATCTCCGTCTTCTACGTGGCCGACCGCACCAAGCTCACACCCGAGCGCGTGCGCGAGATCGAGGCCTCCGGCGCGACGCTGGAGATCGACGGCCTGGGTCGCGCGACCGCGCGCTCGCTGGCGCTTGCGATCGGCGCGGACCCGGACGAGGCCGCGGCGCTGCTCGGCGAGCGCCGAGCGGTTCGCGGCGCCCGCGGCGAGCGCCACGCGTGGCTGCGCGGGCTGGTCTGGGGCTACGGGCGCCGCGCCGGATTGCTGCTGCTTCTCGGCATCGGACTCTGGCTGCTCGGACTCTGGCTCTCCGGAGACACCGCGCGCGACGGCATACCGACGGTGGTTCTGAAGCCCGACTACGTCGAGAAGCTGCTGCGGCCCGACTGAGCTCGGACACGCGTCTGGGCTAACCTCGGGGCATGCCCCCGGAGTATCGGACCCGAGCCTTGGTGCTTCGCACCTTCGACCAGGGCGAATCCGACCGCGTCGTGCACCTGTACACCGAGTCGCAGGGCCGGGTCGGCGCGATCGCGAAGGGCGCGCGCCGTTCCAAGCGCCGCTTTCCGGGGACGCTCGAGATCCTCTCGCTGATCGACGTCCGGCTGGTCGACCCGCCGCGCGCGCAGCTCTTGCGGCTCGAGGGCGCCAAGCTCGTCGGCAATTTCGAGGGGATCACCGATCGCCTCGGCCGCTACGCGATCGCGTGTCAGTTCCTCGAGCTTCTCGATCGCCTCACCGCGGAGCGCGAAGCCCACCCGGACCTGTTCCACTTCGCGGTCGGCGTGCTCGAGACGCTCCGCGACGCCGAGCCCGATCGGCTGCTCTCGGTGCTCGTCCTCGCCAAGACGCTGGCGCGTCTGGGCTACCGGCCGCAGCTCGTCCGCTGCGCCGCGTGCGGAGTCGAGCTGCCCGCGGGGGCGGGTCGCGTCGCGTTCCTGCCGGCGCACGGAGGCTCGGTCTGCCGCGCCTGCGCGGGCTCCGCGGAGTCGACCGTGCCGGTGAAGCTGCTTGGCGCGCTCGAGGCCGGCCTGCGCCAGCCGCTTCGCGCGCGCGCGGATCTCGGCCTCGGCGCGAAGGACGTCGAGCGCGCCGAGCTGCTGATCGAGCGCTTCTTCCGCTACCAGATCGGTACGGAGCTCCGAACGGCGGCGTTTCTGCGCCAGGCCATCGCGTACGAGCCGGGGCCGGAGGCCCGCGATCGGGCGGTTGACGCCGTCGGTGTGCGCGTGAATACTCCGCCCGCGGTCGCTCCGGACGGCGCTTCCACGCAGAACGGGCTTTCGCGCCTCGATCTCGAGACCGATCGGCGCCTCTGACTGAAACGAGACCGAGAGGGAGGCCACGAGCTTGGCGAAGAAGCGAGCACGGAAGTCCTCCGCTCCGCGCGAGCGCAAGCGACGGCGCGCGTCGAAGCGACGCGTCTACTTCTTCGGCGCCGGGCGCGCGGACGGCGACGCGTCGCTGAAGGATCTGCTCGGCGGCAAGGGTGCGAACCTCGCCGAGATGACGCGGCTCGGCGTGCCGGTGCCCGCGGGCTTCACGATCTCGACGGAGGTCTGCGCGGAGTTCTACGCCGCCGGACGCAAGCTCCCCGAAGGCCTCGACGCGGAGCTTCTCGCCCAGCTCGCGAAGGTCGAGAAGGTGATGGGCGGAGGCTTCGGCTCGGACACCCGCCCGCTGCTGGTCTCGGTGCGCTCGGGCGCCCGTGCCTCGATGCCGGGGATGATGGATACGGTCCTGAACCTGGGGCTGAACGATCGCACCCTGCAGGGCCTGATCGCCGAGAGCGGCGACCGCCGCTTCGCCTACGACACGTACCGGCGCTTCGTGCACATGTACGGAGACGTCGTGCTCGGCGTGAAGCACGAGCGGTTCGAGGAGCGGCTCGGCGAGCTGAAGCGCGATCGCGGCGTGCGGCTGGATTCGGAGCTCGGCGAGCAGGACCTGGAGGGTCTCGTCGCCGACTACAAGCAGATCGTGAGCGAGACCACGGGCAGAGCGTTTCCCGACGATCCCTTCGAGCAGCTTCACGGTGCGATCGCGGCGGTGTTCCTGTCCTGGAACGCCAAGCGCGCCGAGGACTACCGCAAGCAGAACGGCATACCCGCGGACTGGGGCACGGCGGTGACCGTACAGGCGATGGTGTACGGAAACCTCGGCGACGATTCCGCGACCGGCGTCGGTTTCACTCGCGATCCGTCGACCGGCGAGCGGCGTTTCTTCGGCGAGTTCCTGCCCCGCGCGCAGGGCGAGGACGTGGTCGCGGGGATTCGCACGCCGCAGCCGATCAGCAAGAGCGCGCGCGGTCCGGGCGATCCGCCGTCGCTCGAGGAGCTGATGCCGGCGCGCTTCAAGGAGCTGTCGCGCACCGCGAAGCTGCTCGAGCGGCACTACGCGGACATGCAGGACATCGAGTTCACGATCCAGCGCGGCCGGCTCTGGATGCTGCAGACGCGCACCGGAATGCGCAGCGCGCGCGCCGAGGTGAAGATCGCCGTCGACATGGCGAACGAGGGACTGATCGACCGGAGCACGGCGGTGCTGCGGGTGAACCCGAAGCAGCTCGACCAGCTCCTGCACCCCACGCTCGACGCGAGCCAGGCTCCGGCGCCGCTCGCGCACGGCTTGCCGGCCTCGCCGGGCGCGGGGAGCGGCCGGATCGTCTTCACCGCCGAGGAGGCGGAGGCCGCCTCCGAGGCGGGCGAGCGCGTCGTGCTGGTGCGTCGCGAGACTTCGCCCGAGGACATCCACGGCATGCACGTCGCGCAGGGAATCCTGACGGCGCTGGGTGGCATGACCTCGCACGCGGCGGTCGTCGCGCGCGGAATGGGGAAGTGCTGTGTGGCGGGCTGCAGCGCGCTCTCGATCGACCTCGAGCGGCGCACCGCGCTGCTCGGCGGCGTCGAGCTCACGGAACGCGACACGATCACGCTCGACGGATCGACCGGGTACGTGTACCGGGGCGAGCTTGCGACGGTGGAGCCCGAGCTCTCTAAGGATTTCATGACGCTGATGCGCTGGGCGGACCGGATGCGCCGCCTGCGCGTGCGCGCCAATGCCGACACGCCCGAGGACGCGGCGCTCGCGCTCCGCTTCGGCGCGGAAGGCATCGGGCTGTGTCGCACGGAGCACATGTTCTTCCAGGCGGAGCGCATCCTGGAAGTGCGCCGCATGATCCTGTCGACGACGCCGCAGGAGAGGGCTGTGCCGCTGGCGAAGATCCTGCCGATGCAGCGCGGGGATTTCGTCGGGATCTTCCGCGCGATGGCGGGCCGGCCCGTCACGATCCGACTGCTCGATCCGCCGCTGCACGAGTTCCTGCCCCACACCGGCGAGGAGATGGCCAATCTCGCGCGCGACCTCGCGATGCCCGAGCTCGAGCTGCGGCGCAAGGTCGAGGCGCTGCGCGAGTTCAACCCGATGCTCGGCCATCGAGGCTCGCGGCTCGCCATCACGTATCCGGACATCTACGAGATGCAGGTGCGTGCGATCGTCGAGGCGGCCTGCGTGTGCGCGGACGAAGGCGTGCGCACGCACCCGGAGATCATGCTGCCGCTGGTCGCGGGAACCCGCGAGCTCGAGACGCTGCGCGCGCTCGTCGATGCCACCGCGAGGGCCGTGATGAAGGAGCGCGGACGCAAGGTCCGCTACAGCGTGGGCACGATGATCGAGGTTCCGCGCGCCGCGATCCTGGCCGATCGGTTGGCCGGCATCGCGGAGTTCTTCTCGTTTGGCACCAACGACCTGACCCAGATGACGTTCGCGCTCTCTCGCGACGACTCGGGGCGCTTCCTGCCCGCCTACGTCGAGAGCCGGCTCATGGATGACGATCCGTTCGTCACGCTCGATACCGAGGGCGTGGGGGCGCTGATTCGAATGGGCATCCAGTCCGGGCGCAAGACGCGCGAGGACCTGAAGGTGGGAATCTGCGGCGAGCACGGAGGCGAGCCACGCTCGATCGCGTTCTGCCACGCGGCCGCAATGGACTACGTGAGCTGCTCGCCGTACCGCGTGCCGATCGCGAGGCTCGCGGCCGCGCAGGCGACGCTGCCGAGAAAGGGCGGATGAAGCGGGGGGTGGCGCCGCGCTCGCTCCTCTCCGCCGTCGCCGCGGCGGTGCTGGTCGCCTGCTTCGGCGGCGCCGCGGACCCCGTCGCGACCCAGCCGACCGTCTCGGACGAGGAGGCGATGCGATTCGCGCTGCGCGCCGAGCGCTTCTACCAGTCTCTCCAGGGCATCCCCCTGCCGGCGACGGTCACCTTCTACAACCGGGAGCTGCACCAGTACTTCCCGACCCCCTCGGCCTTCGCGGACTACTACTCCTCGCTCGCCACGCTGGCGCGCCAGAACACGCTTCGCGACGGGCAGGCGCGGTCGGTGCGGATTCGCGAGTTCCACTTCGACGGCCCGGAGCAGGCGGTGGTCGACGTCGTCATCACCGGCAAGCACGAGCGCGAGCTTCGCTTCTGGGACATCGACCTGGATCGCCGCGACGTCTGGCGCCGCGTCGACGGTGTCTGGGTGATCGTGCCCGAGAAGCTCTGACGCCGGGGTCCGCGTCGATCTGCACGCGTGTGAAGTTCTTTTCCCCGAAGAGGGTAGTCCGCTTCACTGTGCGACCGCGGGAGCCGGTCGACGCGGCTGACCGCTGCTCCCGATTCGCCAGCGATCTCGGCGAACTCGCAGCGATTTCGGGCGCATCCGCGCTTGGCATGGCGATTGCTCCCGCAACTGTCGCATGTGTCCCCGAGCGGCAAAGTGACCGAGGACGACCGAGTCATCGTCGAGGCGATCCGAGCCGGGGATCCCGGCGCGTTTCGCGATCTCTACCAGCGGCACTTTCGCCGCATCCACAGCTTCTCGCTGCGAAGGCTCGGCGACGTGGCCGAGGCCGAGGACGTCTGCCAGGACGTCTTCGAGGCGGTCTTCTCGTGCCTGGACCGCTTCGAGGGCAAGTCCGACCTGATCGTCTGGATCTACGGGATCACCCGGAACATCCTGAACAACCGCCTGCGCCGCCGGGGTGGAGTGCGGCTGGTCTCGCTGGACGACATCCCCCAGGAGGCCGCGCCGCTCGACTTGGGTCCAGAGCCCCTGGCCCAGGCGCGCCAGACCCTCGGCCGGGTTCGCGAGGCGATCGGCAATCTGCCGGAGGAGCAGCGCCGGGTGCTCGAGCTGCGCCACGGAAAGCGGCTCAACATCCGCAAGATCGCCCAGCTCACCGGCCGCAGCGAAGACGCCGTGAAGTCGAGCCTCTACCGCGCTCGGCGCTCCCTGGCCGCTCAGCTTCCTGGCGAGCGCCTGGCCCTCTAGCCCCGAAGCGCGTCACCAACCGCCAAGCCGCGCCCACCTAGAGACGTAGGGAAGGGCGGGACGAGGGCCGATCGGGCCCGCCGCCCGAATGCGGGGCAGACGATGGGCGAGAAGCGAAGAGCGCAGCAGCCACGGCAGGCGGCCGGCCTGCGCTTCGGCGCCAGCTTCTGGGAGGCGGTCGAGTCCGAGATCGAGGCGCCGGACGCCAGCGATTTCGCGCTCTTCCTCGCGGCCGACCGGCTTCCCGATCAGGCGCGGCCCGGCGCGATGGAATCGATCGGCGCCGTGCTCGCCGCGCTCTGCCGCGCGCGCTTTTCAAACTGACGGCACGCGGCTATCCCTTCGGCGTGAGCTTCGTCCGCAAACGTCTGCGCCCGCGCTTGCTCGTCGTCTATGCGCTCGCCGGCGCGGCGGTCTTCCTGTCCTCTCCCACGCCGATCTCGCTCCTCGTCGGGGCGGTTCCGATCGTCACGGGCGAGAGCCTGCGGCTCTGGGCCACCGGGCACCTGCACAAGAACGACGCCCTGACCATCGCCGGACCCTACGCGTATCTGCGTCACCCGCTCTATCTCGGAACGCTTCTGATCGGGGCGGGCTTTCTGATCATGGCCTGGAGCGGGGTCGCCTTCGGCTTCGCGGCGCTCTTCCTGCTGGTCTACTTCGGCTACTACATGCCGTACAAGGACCGGATCGAGAGCGCGCGGCTCGAGTCGCTCTACGGCGATGCCTACCGGCGCTACTCGGCGGCGGTTCCGCGGCTCGTGCCTCGGCTGCACGCCTACCGGCCGCTCGAGTCCGAGCGCGCGCCCGAGACCGCCTGGCGGCGCACGCGCTTTGCCGACAACAACGAGACCGGCACGGCGATCGTGGTCGCGCTGGGCGTGCTGTGCATGGTGGTGCGCTGGGGACTCTCGTCCTGAAGCGAGCGGACCTCGAGGGTCCGGGAATCACGGTCCTGAATCTCGGTGGGTTCGCCAACCCCGACGTGCTGCTGGTGCAGCGCGGCGGTCCAGCGCAGATCGTGAAGGACTGGGGCCGGCGTTCGGCTTGGGTTCGCGCGTTCGTCGCGCCGTGGCTCGCGCGACACGAGGCCGCGATGCTCGCGCGCGCCGACGGAATCGAGGGCGTTCCCCGCCTGCTCGGGCGCATCGATCGTCTCGCGCTGGCGATGGAGTACCTGGACGGGCAGCCGCTGCGCCGGCACGCGCACGGGCGCGCGCTCCCGACGAGCTTCTTCGCCGCGCTCGAGTCGATTCTCGACGGGCTGGCGCGGCGCGGAGTGGTCTACCTGGATCTGCGCAGCCCGACCAACGTGCTCGTGACTCCGAGCGGCGCTCCCGCGCTGGTCGATCTGGGCAGCGCGATCGCGCTTCCGCTGCCGCGCGGCTGGATCCTCGGCCTGGAGCGGAGCGCGCTGGCGAAGCTGCGCGCGCGCTTCGAGCGGTGCGGCGACTCCGCGGCAGCAGCTGCGGGTTCCGACGACGATCTCTCGGCCAGCCTGAAGGCCGGCGGGACCCGCTTCGGCATCCGCGAGCACGGATCGCCCGGCGATCCGACGCCGGTGCTCTTCCTGCCCGACATCGGCACCTCCGCGCGCGTGTTCGCGCCGATCCTCGCGCGCGCCGAGGCGCTCGGCCGGCGCGCGATCGGCGTCGATCTGCCCGGCTTCGGCCGTTCGCGGCGCGAGGTGCGCACGCTCGAGCCCTCGCACGTCGCCGTGCAGATCGCGGAGCTGCTGACGTCGCTCCGCATCACCCGCGTCGATCTGGTCGCCGCCGGCTTCGCCGCGCTCGTGGCCGACGCACTCGCCACTCGCTCACCGGCTCTGGTGCGCCACGTCGTCGCGATCGATGCCGATGACGCGCCCGCGCGGGATGCCGAGCTCGCGCTGCGGCGCCGACTCGCGACGAGCGATCCCGAGGCGCTGCGCGCCCGCCTGATCGGCGCGTTGCCGGGCGGTCTGCCCGAAACCCTGCGCGCGGCACTCGAGGGAGAGCTGCGGCGCGCCCCGGCGAGAAGCCTGGCGCTGGCCTACCCCGCCCGCGCGCATCGCGCGACGCCGATCGGTGTAGGAACGCCCGGCCGTGTCCACCTCGACGGCGCCGCGGCGCTCGACCCCGATCGGATCTGGGCCGCGCTCTCCGGGCCCGAAGCGCGCTAGTTCCCCAGCTCGCCGGAGGCGGCGTGACGGATCTCGATCTCGGGGGCCGCTCGATCCTCGAGCTCGGCGAGCAACGCGCTGCGGACCGCCTCCTCGCTGCACTCCCCGATGGCGCGCAGGGGCCGGCCGTTCCTGGGCACGCGCTCGCCGCGGCCGAAGCGCACCACGGCGATCTCGATCTCGTCGGCCATCGGCGGGTTCTCGAAGCGCAGGTAGATGCGCTGGCCGGGCTCGATGCGCCCGCGATAGACCCAGCTCGAACGCCACGGCTCGGGCGCGTCGGCGAGATGGCTGGTGGAGCGCATTCGCAGCTCCACCCACTCGATCGGCCGCGCGCTTCCGTTGCGCACGACGGCGCAGATCTCCGACTGATCGGGGATCTGTTCGAAGTGCGTGCTGTACGCGCCGCGATAGCGCTCCAGGTTCACCGCGCTCGGGGCGCAGGAGCAGAGCGCGAGCAGCGCGAGCAGGGGGGGTGTTCGTCGCATCGGGGAACTCCGCACCCCTGATCGGAGCTGCTCGCGTGGGCCTTTACACCCGAGGCCTCGGGACAGACGGGCTCAAGGAGTCCCGGGAGCGGCCATGAGCGCCTCGCGCACGAGCCCGAGTCGGTCGTTTCCGAAGTACATGTCCGAGCCGTTCACGAACATGGTGGGCGAGCCGAACCCGCCGCGGGCGATCAGCTCGTCGGTGTTCTCGCGCAGCCGGGCCTTGTACTCGGGCTCGGAGATGCGGCGGAAGAACTCCTCGGGGGGCAGACCCGCACGCCGCACGATCGGCTCGAGGACCGCGTCCTGGGAGATGTCCTGCAGATCGCCCCAGTACGCCTCGAAGACCGCGCGCGCGTACTGGGGCAGCACGCCGCGCCCCAGCGCGAAGAACGCGCCGCGCATGGCCTTCACGCTGTTCACGGGGAAGACCGGAGGCTGCCCGATTCGCAGCCCGTACGAGCGCGTCCAGTCGCGCAGATCCTTGGCGTAGTAGCGCGCCTTCGACGGAACCGGATTCGAGCGCTGCTCGTAGACGCTCGCGTTCACCGAGTTGAAGACGCCGCCGACCAGGATCGGACGCCAGACCAGCTCCGCCCCGGTTTCGCGGCAGACGTCCTCGATCCGGTGGAACGCGAGGTAGGTCCAGGGGCTGCTGCAATCGAAGAAGAACTCGAGCCTCGCCATCGTCGCCTCCAAGTCGATTCTACCGCCGACGCCAGCGCGCGCGCGGATGAAATCCGTTAGAGTGCGGCCCCGAAACGGACCTTTGACCCGGACGAGGAGAACGCGTGGAGGTCAGTCGTCACGACATCGTTCTGGTCGGCGGTGGAGGCGCGGGTCTTCGCGCCGCGATCGCGGCCGTGGAGGCGGACCCGAAGCTCACGGTGGCCTGCGTCTCGAAGCTGTACCCGATGCGCAGCCACACGGTCTCCGCGGAGGGAGGCGCCGCCGGCGTCGCGCGCGAGGACGACAACCTAGACCTGCACGCCTACGACACGCTGAAGGGGAGTGACTTCCTCGCGGATCAGGACACCGTCGAGGTTTTCGTCGAGGCGGCCCCGAAGGAGCTGGTGCAGCTGGAGCACTGGGGCTGCCCGTGGAGCCGCGAGAAGGACGGCCGCGTCTCGGTGCGCGCGTTCGGCGGCATGACCACCAAGCGCACCTGGTACGCGACCGACAAGACCGGCTTCCACATGCTCCACGCGCTGTTCCAGACCTCGCTCAAGTACGACCGCATCGTCCGCTACGACGAGTACTTCGCGACCAAGCTCCTGGTCGAGAACGGCCGCGTGGTCGGCGTCGCCGCCTTCGACATGCGAACCGGCAAGATGCACGCGATGCTCGGGCGCGCGGTGATCCTCTGCACCGGCGGCGCGGGACGGATCTTCCCGTTCACGACCAACGCCGCGGTGAAGACCGGCGACGGAACCCCGCTCGCGTACCGTGCCGGTGTAGGCCTGAAGGACATGGAGTTCGTGCAGTACCACCCGACGGGGCTGCCGGGCACGGGGATCCTGATCACCGAGGCTTCGCGGGGCGAGGGCGGGTATCTCAAGAACAACAAGGGCGAGCGCTTCCTGATCCAGTACGACTACGGCGTCGGCGGGAAGGCGGAGCTCGGCCCGCGCGACATGGTCTCGCGCGCGGAGATGCGCGAGTTCCAGGCCGGTCGCGGCTTCAAGGGGCCGTACGGCGACTACGTGCACCTGGAGCTGATGCATCTCGGCGAGGAGAAGATCGACAAGCGCATTCCGTTCGTGCGCGAGCTCGCCAAGAACTACGTGGGAATCGATCCGGTCTTCGAGCCGATTCCGGTGCGGCCGGTCGTGCACTACATGATGGGCGGCGTCGACACGAACGTGGACGGCGCGACGGTCCTGCCCGGGCTCTACGCGGCCGGCGAATGCGCGAGCGTATCGATCAACGGCGCGAATCGGCTCGGTTCGAACTCGCTCACCGAGTGCCTGGTGTTCGGAGCGCGCTCGGGACGCGCGGCGGTGGAGTTCTCCAAGGGCTCGAGCTCCGGCGACGAGAAGAACGCGCTCGAGCAGGCGCGCTCCGAGGAAGCCCGGCTCGAACGCCTGCGCGGCAAGCACGGCGGCGAGAAGATCGCGCAGATCCGACGCGAGCTGAACCTGGCCACCGAGTCGGGCTGCGGCGTGTTCCGCGAGGAGGAGTCGATCCGCGCGTCGCTCGACACGATCGTGCAGCTGAAGGGTCGCTACGCCGACATCGGACTCACCGACCGGAGCCAGATCTTCAACACCGAGGTGGTCCAGGCGATCGAGCTCGGGAACATGCTCGACGTGGCCGAGGCCGTGGCGCTCTCCGCGTTGCACCGGCGCGAGTCGCGCGGCGCGCACACGCGCACGGATCATCCGACTCGCAACGACGCCGAATTCTGGAAGCACTCGCTGGTGACGTTCGCCGCCGATGGACCCGTCCTGTCGTACAAGCCGGTCACGAAGACCCGCTGGGAGCTCGAGGAGCGGAAGTACTGAGATGGCCGAGATGAGGGTGGTGAAGTTCGAGGTCCTGCGCTTCGGTCCGGAGACGGATACCGAGCCGCGCTTCGACACCTACGAGGTGCCGTGCATGGAGGATTGGGTCGTCCTCGACGCGCTGAACGCGATCAAGGACGACATCGACCCGACGCTCTCGCACCGCTGGTCCTGCCGCATGGGCGTGTGCGGGAGCTGCGGAATGCTGGTGAACGGCCGTCCCGTGCTGACCTGCGCCGCGTTCGTGCGCAACTACACGGGCACGATCCGCGTCGAGCCGCTCTCGAACTTCCCGGTCGTACGAGATCTGGTCGTCGATCTCGGATCGTTCATCGACAAGATCAAGAGCGTCAAGCCCTGGATCATCCGCAAGATCGAGAAGGACGTCGGGCAGGGCGAGTACCGCCAGTCGCCGGAGCAGCTGGCGGAGTTCAAGCAGTACTCCATGTGCATCAACTGCGCGCTCTGCTACGCGGCCTGCCCGGTGCTCGCTTCCGAGCCCGAGTTCCTCGGCCCGGCCGCGATCGCGCTCGGCCACCGCTACAACATGGACTCGCGTGACGAGGGCAACGCCGAGCGCTTCGACACGCTCGCCGATGCCGACGGCGTCTGGGCCTGCTCCTACGCGAACGAGTGCAGCCAGGTCTGCCCCAAGCACGTGGACCCGGCGATGGCGATCCAGCAGGCGAAGCTGACCTCTGCGCTGCAGTGGCTGCACGTCGTGCCGAAGAAGAGCTTCACATGAGCCACGCGCAGACCAGGACATCGTCGACGCCGACCGCGCCCGCGCGCAAGCCGTCGGGCTTCCCGCTCGGCTGGCGCCGCTACCGCAGCTACACGCTCTTCGCGTTCACCTGCATCCCGATGGCGATCTCGGGCCTGCTGCTCCTGCAGGGCGTCTCGGCCCTGGGGCAGGGCGAGCAGGCGTGGGCCGCCTGGCTCGCGGGGCTTGCGAGCCCGGGAATGGTGGCGCTGAACCTGTTCTGCCTCGCGTTCACGCTGTACTTCGCGTTCCGTTTCGGCTGGGTCGGGCGCAAGATCGCGGCGGGTCGGATCGGGCCGATTCCGGCCCCGGGTCTGCCGATGCCGATCCTCGGCATCGCGCCGCTCGGCGGCTTCGTCACGCTCTGGATCGTGCTCTTGCTGATCCTCGGGGGGGCGATCGGATGAACCTGATTCGCAAGCTCGAACCGGTCTGGTGGCTGCTCTTCGGCGGCGGCGGCTTCATCGCCGCGTTCTTCCTGCCGGGATTGATCATCGGCGTGCTTCTGCTCGGTCCGACCGATCTGATGAGCGGCGGGCTCGGCTACGAGCGGGCCCACGCGCTCGCCTCGGGCACGGTCGGGAAGCTCTTCCTGTGCACGGTGCTCTCGCTGGTGTTCTGGCACTGCGCGCACCATCTGCGCCACTTCGCGCTCGACCTCTTCGGCCACTCGGTCGCGCCGCTCGCGGCGTACGGCTCCTACCTGCTCGCGGCCATCGCCACGCTCGCGACGGTCTCAGCCGTCCTCGCGCTCTAGCTCGGCGAGAATCGCCGCGCGGTCCGCGTCGAGCTCGGGTGCGGGCGGGCGCGTCGTCGGATCGGCGCGGCGGTCGAGCTTGATCGGATTTCCGGGCATCGAGAGCACGCCCGCGATCGGATCGTCCACCGACACGATCATGTTTCGCGCGCGGACCTGCGGATCGGCGAGCACTCCCGCGATGTCGTGGATCGGCCCGCACGGAACGCCCGCGGCAGCGAGGCGCGCGAGCCAGTCCGCGGCGTCTCGTGCCGCGAGTCGCTTCTCCAGCTCTGGCGTGAGCGCGTCCGCATTGCGCGCGCGTTCCTGCACGCCGGAGAAGCGCGGATCGCCGAGCAGCTCGTCGGCGCCGAGCACGCCGCAGAGCCTGCGGAACATCTCGTCGTGTCCGGCCGCGATCACCAGATACCGGTCGCGCGCGCGAAACGCCGCGAACGGTGCGATCGACGGATGCCTCGCGCCGAGCGGCCCCGGCACCTGGCCGGTCGCGGCGTAGCGCGCGATCGCGTTCTCCAGGATCGCCACCTGCGAGTCGAGCATGGCGACGTCGACGTGCCGGCCGAGCCCCGTGCTCTGGCGCTCCTGCAGCGCGGCGAGCACGCCGATCGCGCCGAACAGGCCCGCGGTGATGTCGCCGATCGACGTGCCGACCCGCGTCGGAGGCCCGCCCGGCCAGCCCGTCAGGCTCATCACGCCGCCCATTGCCTGCACGACCATGTCGAACGCGGGCCGCTCCGCATAGGGGCCCGTCTGGCCGAAGCCCGAGATCGAGGCGAGCACGAGCCGCGGAAAGCGCGCGTGCAGCGCGTCCCAGCCGAAGCCGTGCTTCAATAGCACGCCCGGCCGGTAGTTCTCGACCAGCACGTCCGCACGCGCGAGCAGCTTCTCGAAGATCGCGCGATCGCCGCTCGCGCCGAGGTCCAGCGCGATGCTGCGCTTGCCGCGATTCAGCGACATGAAGTACGCGGACTTCCCGGCGATGAACGGGCCGACCTCTCGCGCGTCGTCGCCGCGATCCGGCCGCTCCACCTTGATCACGCGCGCGCCGAGCTCCGCGAGCACGAGCGTGCAGTACGGACCAGCCAGCACGCGAGTCAGGTCGACGACGAGGAGTCCGTCCAGCGGACCGGGCGGGATCTGCGCGGGGTCGGACATCCGCAGCGCATGCTAGCACTCGCTCGCGCGAGGGCCGCATCCGGTCTGTGGCAGCTTCCGCCTGCATCGCGGACAATCAGCGTCGATTCCATTCGTCGCGCGTCGATGCGGGAGCTGAAGATGGGCGCGGGCCCGAACCAGGACGTGGCCATCCCCTTGCTGGCTCTCGAGGTCGGGCGCGACGCGCGGATCGCGCCCGCCGACGGGCCCGGCGCGATCCCGTCCCGTCTCGAGGACCTCGGCTTCGTCCCGGGAACGCGTCTGCGGGTGCTCCGGCGCGCGCCGTTCGGGGATCCGGTCGAGGTCGAGCTGCGCGGCTACCGGATCTGTCTCAGAGCCGAGCAGATGGCCGGGCTCATGGTCCTGCCGGATGGCTCGGATTCCCGCGGATGAGCGCGGCGCTCGTGCACGACCCCCGACCGGTTCACGTCGCGCTGGTCGGCGCGCCGAACGCTGGCAAGACCACGCTGTTCAACGTGCTCACCGGATCGAGCGCGCGAGTGGGGAACTATCCCGGTGTGACCGTCGAGCGACGCGAGGGCCGGCTGCTCGGAGCGCCCGCCGAGGTGCGCCTGCTCGATCTGCCCGGAACCTACAGCCTGATCGGCGAGACGCCCGACGAGCAGATCGTCGAGAAGGCGCTCGGTGGCCGACTCGCGGGCGAGCCCGAGCTCGACGGGATCGTCTGCGTCGTCGACGCGACCACGCTAAGGCGGGGACTCGGGCTGGTGCGCGAGGTGCTGAAGCGCGGGCTTCCGACGCTCCTCGTGCTGACCATGATCGACGAGGTGCGCGCGCGCGGCGGAAAGCTCGACCCGGTGCGGCTCTCGCGGATCCTGGGCATCCCGGTGCTCGGCGTCGTCGGCCACCGCGGCGTCGGGATCGATCCGCTGCAGCGGCTGCTCCCCGATCCGTCGCGCTGGTCGCGCGCCGTCGAGCTGCCGCCGGCCGACGACGCGGCACGGCGCTTCGCCTGGGTCGACCAGGTCTGCGGCGCGATCGGCGCGACCGAGCTCGCTCCCGACACGCGCACGGATCGGATCGATCGCGTGCTCCTGCACCCGGTCTTCGGGCTGCTCGTCTTCGCCGCGGTGATGGTCCTGCTCTTCCAGAGCATCTTCAGCTGGGCCGTGCCCGCGATGGACGCGATCGACGCGGGCTTCGGCGCGCTCGCGCGCGCCTCGCGCGAGGTGTTGCCGGCCGGCTGGATCACGGACCTCTGGGCCGATGGCGTGATCGCCGGCGTGGGCTCGGTCCTGATCTTCCTGCCACAGATCCTGATCCTTTTCACGTTCATCCACCTGCTCCAGGACGTCGGCTACATGGCGCGCGCGGCCTTCGTCGTCGACCGCGTGATGGGCTGGGTGGGTCTGCAGGGGCGAAGCTTCGTGCCGCTGCTCTCCTGCTACGCGTGCGCGGTGCCGGGCATCATGGCCGCGCGCACGATCGCATCGCCCCGCGAGCGCCTCGCCACGATCCTGGTCGCGCCGTTCATGACCTGCTCCGCGCGCCTGCCCGTGTACACGCTGCTGATCGCGGCGTTCGTCCCCGGCACGACGCTCTTCGGTGCGCTCGGTCTGCAGGGTCTGGTGATGTTCGCGCTCTACGGGCTCGGCGTCGCGACCGCGCTGGCCTCGGCCGCGCTGCTCAGCTCCACGCTGCTCAAGGGCACGCCCTCGGTCTTCTACATGGAGCTTCCGCCGTACCGCTGGCCCACCGCTCGCCTGCTCGCGAGGCAGGTCGGGCGCAGCGCGCGCGCGTTCCTGCGCCGCGCGGGCACCATCATCCTCGCGACGTCGATCGTGCTCTGGGGTCTGCTCTCGTTTCCCCGCGCCACCCCCGACCCGCTGCTCACGGCGGCCGAGCAGGCGCGCGCGAATCTCGAGGCGAGCGCCGCGTCCCGGCTCGGACACGCGATCGAGCCGCTGATCGCGCCGCTCGGCTTCGACTGGAAGATCGGCGTCGGGCTGGTCGCGAGCCTGGCCGCGCGCGAGGTGATCGTCTCGACGCTCGCGCAGATCCACGCCGTCGCGGAGAGCGACGACTCCACGAACCTGCGCGAGGCGCTTCGCCGCGACGTCGATCCCGAGACCGGCGAGCCCGTCTTCGCTCTGCCCGTCGCGCTCGCGCTCCTGGTCTTCTTCGTCTTCGCGCTGCAGTGCACCTCGACGATCGTGGTCATGGCGCGCGAGACCGGTAGCTTCCGCTGGCCGGCGCTCGCGTTCGGCTACATGCTCGGCCTGGCCTGGCTCGGCGCGTTCGTCACCCATCGGGTGGCGTCGCTCTGGCTCGGGCTCGCGGCCGGCTGAGCGCCGACGGAGCCCCGCTCAGGTCTTGATCGGCGGGTGGCGCCGGACCGCGAGCGGCGCTCCGGGCGGGATCTCGAGCCGATCCCCGCGCTTCTGCCGCACGTCGCGAAGCATCGGCGCGAGCAGCCGACCGAGGATCTTCACGTCGTCGAGGGCGTCGTGGCGGCGCAGTCCGACGGTATCCACAGAGTAGTGTTGCAGCAGCCTCGAGGTGCTCCAGCGCTCCTCTGGCTCGCCGAGCAGCCAGGTCGCGAGCACGACGGAATCGAGGATGGCCGGCAGCTCGACCTTCCGGCGATGCCGTGCCAGCTCCGCCTCGAGCAGCGGCACGTCGAACTCGAAGACGCTCTGGCCGATCCAGAAGTCGGCGCTTCGCGCCGCCTCCAGGTGCCGATCCCAGGCCTCGGGGAACTCGGGAGCGCCGCGAAGCGTGTCGAGCGTGATTCCGGTCAGCTCGCGCACGACCTTGGGGATCTCGATCCCGTCGCCCGGCCAGACGAAGCTCGTGAACGCCGTCTCCTCGCGCAGTCGGCCTCCCTCGAGCAGGCAGCCGGCGATCTGTGTGACTCGCTCGCGGCTCGTGTCGAGCCCCGTCGCCTCGAGATCGAAGAGCCAGATGCGCCGCTCGGACAGCCGCTCGACGAGCAGCTCCGATACGGCGTACGCCTCGTCCGAGACCGGGCGGATCCGGAGCATGGGGTGTTTCAGCCTTTGCACGTTCGCCTCCGGAACTCCTCGACGAGTCGCTTCGGCCCGGCTGCGAGCAGGGGGTGGAGCAGAACGTCGGCCTGGTTGTAGCGGCGTTCGCCGCGCGATAGCTCGAGGAACGTGCCGCCGGCCTCGCGCACGATCAGGTCGCCCGCGCAGACGTCCCACTCGCTCTTGGGCGCGGCGGAGATCCAGAGATCCGCGCGCGCGGCGGCGACCAGTGCGAGCTTCAGCGCGACCGAGCCCACCGGCTCGATTCGCGCGAAGAGCTCGCGGTAGACCTCGATCTCGCCCCGCTTCATCTCGGTTCGCGAGGAGAGCATCACGCTCTTCGAAAGCGTCTCCACGCTCGAGACCGCGAGCCGCTCCGATCCCAGCCACGCGCCTCCGCCGCTCCGGGCGTGGAAGCACTCGCGCGTGGAAGGCTGGTACACGCAGGCCGCGACCGGCCGACCGCGAACCGCGAGCGCGATCGAGACCGCGAACTGCGGCACGCCCTCGACGAACTCCTTGGTGCCGTCGAGCGGGTCGACGATCCAGACCCGCTCGGCCGACAGGCGCCCGGCGCTGTCCGCGGTCTCCTCGGAGAGCACCGCGTCGCCGGGAAATTCCGCGCGCAGCACCGCCGCGATCGCGGAGTTCGCCTCCAGGTCCGCGGCCGTGACGGGATTGTCGTCCGACTTCTCCCAGGACGCGCGTCGCTCCGCGGAGTCATGGCGTCGGATCACCTCGCCACCGGCGAGCGCCGCCTCGCGCGCGACGTCCGCCTCACGCTCGAAGCTCACTCGTCGTCTTCCTCGTCCGAGCCGGGGCCGGGCCCGCGGAAGCCGGATTTCGAGCGCCGACGCCGGCGCCGAAGCTTCGGCTCGCACACGTCGCAGTGGCCGCAGGGAGCGGGTTCGCCATCCTCGAAGTAGCGCCGGATGTGCATCATCCGACACTCCGTCGTGTTGTTGGCGTAGTGGATGATGCTCTCCAGGCGCCGCCGATCGGTGGTCTTGCGCTCCTCGTTGCGGCGCGACAGCAGCTTCACCGCGTCGTTCACGTCGATCGCGCCGACCAGCGTGAATCCGTCCTCGGCCTCCGTGACCAGGTTCGCGTCGCGCAGCCCCTCCAGGATCGCCTTCGTGCGCGTGACGCCGACCTCGGTCGCCATCGCCAGCGTCGCCGCCTCGACCGCGCGTCCGTCCTGCGACCAGGCCGAGAGCCCCTCGACCACCTTCTTGATCTGCGAGCGCGTCGCCGGACCCTCGGAGAGGAAGTGCCGCTGCACGTCCACGTCGCTCGGATCCCAGAGCAGGATGCAGCGCGTGGGCAGCCCGTCGCGCCCGCCTCGACCCGCCTCCTGCACGTACGATTCCAGCGATCCCGGGACTTGGTAGTGCAGCACGTAGCGGATGTCGGCCTTGTCCACGCCCAGGCCGAACGCGCTGGTGGCGATCATCACGATGCGCTTTCCCGACGACATGAAGCGCTTGTGCGCGTGGTCGCGCTCGGCCTTCGTGAGGCGGCCGTGGTAGATCTCGGCGGGGATGCGCGCGATCTTGCACAGCGCGCCCAGCTCCTCGACGTCCTTCACCGTCGAGCAGTAGACGATTCCGGGCCTGCGCAGGCGCCGCAGGTACTGCACGAGCTCGCGCCGCTTGATGTCCTCCGACGGGCAGTCCTTCACCTCGAAGCGCAGATTCGGCCGAGCGACGGGGCGCACCACCATCGCCGGGTCGCGCAGCCCCAGGCGCTTCACGATCTCCTCGCGCACGAGCGGCGGCGCGGTCGCGGTGAGCGCCAGGATCGGCGGCCGGCCGAGCTCCTCGGCGAGCGCGCCGAGCGCCAGATAAGCGGGCCGGAAGTCGTGGCCCCACTCCGAGACGCAGTGCGCCTCGTCGATCACGAGCAGGCTGACCTTCTGGTCGGCGACGCGCTTCTTGAAGGCGGGGCCGGTCGCGCCCTCGGGCGTGATCAGCACGATCTTCTGGTCGCCCTCCTCGAGCAGCGTGAGGGCCTCCTCCTTCTCGGTCCCGGTGAGCGAGCTGTCGAGCCGCACGGTCTCGATTCCCTGCGCGCGCAGCTTCTCGAACTGGTCGCGGATCAGCGCGATCAGCGGCGAGACCACGACCGTGAGCCCCGGCAGAAGCAGGCTCGGCAGCTGATACGTGAGCGACTTGCCGCCGCCCGTCGGGAGCACGCAGAGCGTGTCGCGCGCGTCGAGCACGGCGCGGATCGCCTCCTCCTGGCCGGGCCGGAAGTGGCGCAGTCCGAACTCGCGCCGCAGCAGGTCGAGCATCTGCCGCAGGCGCTCGTCGCTCACGAACTCCCCGCCGCCACGCCGCCTGCGGCGCCGCCGGCGCGGCCGATCGAAGCCCGGCTCGCGGCCGGCCGAATCCGGCTCGGAGGCCTCGATCGGCTCCCCGTCGCCCTCGAAATCCGCGGTCTCGCCATGGGCCTCGCTCGAGAGCTCGCCGGCCACCGCGGGGTCCGGTGCTTGCGAGCCATCGAGCGCCAGATCCGAGGGGGGCCCCCCGACCCAGCGCCGCCGCCGCCGTCGCCGTCGGCGCGAGCGACCCGAACCGGGCTGGGCGGGCGGGGAGGAGTCCGAGCCGGGCTCCTGCGATTCCCCGACGAGCGGGGTCGCGTCCGCGCCCTCGAGCGCTGATTCGGTCGTCGCGCCCTCGGCCAGCACGGGCCGAGATCCCCGGCGCCGTCGTCGTCGACGCCGGGAGCGTCGGGGCGGGCCGGGTGCGTCGACGGGTCGGTCGTTATCCGATTCCAGGATAGACCTCCGGCAACAGGGAAATGCGGGTCAGAGTATATGCAGGAATCCGTCTGCCGCCCGTCCGCGCGGAAAATTTCCGCGCTCGCGCTGCGGCCGGCGTTGACGGCCGAGGCGGCGTACAGCATTCTGCCGCACGCGATGAGTCGGGGTACGCGGGCAAAGCGACGGGTCACGTTTCGGGTCGACCCCGAGCTCGCGGCCGCGCTTCGCCAGCTTCCGAACCAGACGGCCTTCGTCGAGTCCGCGCTTCGCGACGCGCTCGGTCGGCTCTGTCCGGTCTGCGCCGGATCCGGCGAGGTGCCCGACGTCCACCTCGCCGTCTCGAACCTGAAGAAGCTTGCCGGCCGGCGGCTCGACCGCGTCACGGCGGCGCAGCTGAAGGCGTTGGTTCGACTCGGCCGTCAGCTTCTCGCGACCGACCTCGAGCTCGGCCCTTCCGCCGACGACGGCGAGCTCGAGTTCAGGCTCGCCCGCTCGAATGAACTCCTGCTCGCGGGGCGTATCCCGCGCGGGCATTCCGAACTGACCCTGGCGCACTGAGGCGCCAGCCACCTTCAGGAGTCTCCCCCATGTCGACCATGATCACCGAGGAATGCATCAACTGCGGCGTCTGTGAGCCCGAGTGCCCGAACGAGGCGATCAGCGAGGGTGAGGAGACCTTCCAGATCGACCCGAGGCTCTGCACCGAGTGCGTCGGTTTCCACGGCAAGGAGCAGTGCGCGGAGGTCTGCCCGGTCGACTGCTGCGTGCCGGACCCGAACAACGTCGAGAGCGAGGATCACCTCTTCGCGCGCGCGAAGCAGATCCACCCGGACCAGGCGGCCTCGCTCGCGCTCTCGCCCGAGACCTCCCGCTTCAGGAACTAGCCAGCAGCAGCTCGGGTCGGGCCAGCTCGCGGCCGTCGTGCTCGATCACGACGACCCCGCAGTTCGGCACGTGCGGCGCGGCCTGCCAGTCCCGCACCGCGTGTGCCCAACAGGACTGGATCGTGCCGGCGTGGCTGGTCACGACGACGTCCGCGCCGACCCACGCTCCGGCGATGCGCAGCAGCGCGCCGACCGCGCGCCTCTGCACCTCGAGAAGCGTCTCGCCCGCGGGCGGTCGCCACTCCCAGCGCGGCAGGGTCTCGAAGCCGGGGGTGGCCAGCGCCGCGTCGTAGGGCTGGCCGTGGAGCTCGCCGAGGAACTGCTCTCGAACCTCGGGCTCGATCTCGATCGGAAGCTCGAGCGTCGAGGCGATGATCTCGGCGGTCTGGTGCGCGCGGGTGAACGGGCTCGAGACGATCCCGACCGGCGCGAAGCGCGCCCGCAGCAGCTCGGCGGCGCGCTCCGCCTGCTCGCGCCCCTTCGGCGTGAGCGGCACCTGCTCGGAGTCGGTGAAGCGGCGCAGCGCGTTGCCCTCGCTCTCACCGTGCCGCACGAGCAGCAGGCGTCCGATCCGGTTCTTGTCCCTCACTCGCTACCTCGTCGGGACGTGCCCGATCCGGCGTTCGGCCGGCAACGTACACGTGGCTCATCGGACGGACAAACGCGAAGCTCGACCCGTGCAGACGCCGAAGACCTCGAGAGCGCCGCTCGATCGCGCCCGCGAGGCGCTCGACCGCGTCCTGTTCGGCCAGGAGGACGCAAAGACGGGCCTTCTTCTCGCGCTCGTCGCGCGCGAGCACGCCTATCTGGAGGGGCCGCCGGGCTGCGGGAAGTCGGCGCTCGCCGCCGCGCTGCCGCGGATCGCCGGCGCGAGCGCCGCGCGGATCAGCTTTCACCGCGACACCAGCGCAAGCGAGCTTCTCGGCGAGCACCATCTGCGCCGCGAGCGGCGAGAGACGAGCGAGCGGATCTCGTTCGAGCGAATGCCCGGCGCGCTCGCGCGCGCCGAGATCCTTCTGCTCGACGACCTCTCGCGTGCGCCCGGCGAGGCGCTCGCGCCGCTGCTCCGCGTCCTCTCCGAGCGCAGGCTCGCCGGGACGCAGCTTCCGCTCGAGAGCGCCGTCGCGACCGCAGCCTCGGACGAGCTCGAAGGGCATTCCGACCCGCTCGAGCCGAGCCAGCTCGATCGCTTCGCGGTGCAGCTGCGAATTCGGGGTCTGCTCTTCGGGCGCCGCTTCGCGCTCGCGCGCGAGCTTCTGGATCATCCGCCGGCCGAGCCGGCGGAGTCGCTGCTCGACGCCGCGCAGCGGCATCGGATCCAGCGCGAGG
The DNA here is from genome assembly GCA_016875225.1 of Deltaproteobacteria bacterium. NCBI lineage: Bacteria > Pseudomonadati > Myxococcota > Myxococcia > Deltaproteobacteria bacterium. The sequence continues at coordinate 6,459 of VGRW01000009.1, read as the reverse complement.
CCGCGGCGCTGCCGATCGATCCGGCGGCGATCGACGCGCTGCTCCGCGCGGTGGAGCGGCTGCGCGCCGCCTCGGGCGACGAGCCGGCGCTGCTCAGCGATCGCGCCTTCGCGGCCTCTGCGCCGCGCATCCTGCGGGCGCACGCGTGGCTGCGCGGCGCTCCGCGCGTCGAGGCGATCGACGTCCGCGCGCTGCGCTACATGCTCGCGCGACGCGTGCCCGAGTCGCTCGAGCCGCACGTCGCGGCCATCCTCGAGGACGCGCTGCTCGAAGCCACGCCGATCCGTGCGCTTCCTGCGGATGCGCGGCCCGCGACGGCGGCCGGTGAGGGCGGCGGCGGCGCGGACGCGCCGGTGCCGGTCGCAGGGCTCGAGACGATCGCCGCGCCGCTCGAGAGCATCGCCGCGATGCCGCGCGCGCGCGGCGATGACGACGCCGCGTCCGTCGACGAGCTCGTGCGCGCGCTGCTCGGCCGGCTCGAGCGCGGGGCGGTGTCGCGCGGAGACGACCCCGGCGGACAGCCGCGAGGCTTTCGGCGCATGCGCAGGCTCGACGAGCTGCTCGACGCCGATCCCGTCGACGGACTGCTTCTGGTGCAGGGCGAAGCGTCGAGCGTCCGGGTCGCCCGGCGCGAGCGGCGCAACGCCGGCGGGTCGCTTGCGGTGCTGCGCGACGTATCGGCCTCGATGGAGGGGCGACTCTCTCGCTGGGCCGGGCAGGTGGTCGCGGGTCTCGTTCGCACCGGCGCGCGCCGCCGCATGCGCATGGGCTACGTCGAGTTCAACCACGAGGCCGAGCGCTTCGAGGCGGGCGGCGCGTTCCTGCACCGCCGCTACCGGCGACTGCTCGCGCTCGCCTCGCGTCGCCGCGCCGAGGGCCGTACCAACTACGAGGCCCCGCTTCGCGCGGCGCTCGCGGAGCTGCGCGGCAGCGCGGCGCGCGAGCGCCACATCGTGATGCTGACCGACGGCGTGCCGGTGCTCGGCGACCCGCAGGTGCGGCGGGAGCGCGCGCTGGCCCGTGAGCTCGGAGTTAAGGTACACACCGTCTTCCTCGGGCTCGGCGAGTGCCCCGAGGTTCTGGACGAGATCTCTCGCGAGACCGAAGGAGCTGGCTTCGTCGGCCGGCCCGGGCCCGACGGGCGGCTCTCGGTGCGCGAGCGATCGACGGGCGCAGGCAGACGTCGGAGCGGAGGGGAGCGTTGAAGCAGAGTCTCGGCCGCCTGCGCGAGCTGCTCGACCGGCACGTCGTCGGTCACGCGGAGGCGAAGGACGCGCTTCTGCTCGCGCTGGTCTGCCGCGAGCACATCTACCTGGAGGGCCCGCCCGGGTCGGCGAAGACGCGCATGGCCGAGGTCGCCGCGCGCGGCGCGGGCCTGGGCTTCTTCTTCTACCAGATGCACCGCGACACGCGGCTCTCCGAGCTGGTGGGCGACGTCGTGCTCGAGCGGCGCGTTCTTCCGGACGCCGCAGGCGAGCGGATCCACCAGACGATCGAGCCGGGGGGAATCCTGACCGCCGAGATCTGCGTGCTCGACGACATCTCGCGCGCGCCGGGCGAGGCGCTGAACGTGCTGCTGCGCATCCTGAACGAGCGGAAGTTCGGCGAGAAGCCGATTCCGCTGCTCACCGCGATCGCGACCAGCAATCCGCTTCGCGACGAGTACTACAACGAGCCGCTCGATCCCGCGAACCTGGACCGCTTCGCGATCCAGCTGCGCGTCTCGGGGCTGATCCAGTCGGGGGAGCGGGCGCTAGCGCGCGCGCTCGTCGACCAGTTCGCGGACGGCCGCGTGGTCGAGCAGCCGGAGCCGGAGCCGCTGCTCGGGCGCGCAGAGCTCGACGCGCTCTACGCGGCGCAGTCCCGCGTCTTCGTCCCCGACGCCGAGAAGGACCGGCTGATCGAGTTCCTGCGCCGGCTCGTGGTCGACTATGCTTGCGACGAGACCAACTCGCTGCTCACCGATCGCAGCTTTCTGGTGAAGGCGGTGAAGCTCCTGCGCGGGCGCGCGCTTCTCGCCGGCCGCGAGCGCGTGGAGCGGGAGGATCTCGGGGTGCTCGGCTCGATGACCACGTTCCGCGTGCCCGAAGAGGTGCACGAGAAGGTTCCGGAGCTGATCGAGGAGATCGCGAAGTGAAGCTATCGCTCACCGTGAACGGGAAAGCGCAGGAGCGCGACGTCGAGCCGCGCATGCTGCTCGTGCACTTCCTGCGCGAGACGCTCGGGCTCACCGGCACGCACGTCGGCTGCGAGACGACGATCTGCGGCGCCTGCACGGTGCACCTGGACGGCCGCGCGGTGAAGAGCTGCACGATCTTCGCGGTTCAGGCCGACGGGCGGGCCGTGACGACGATCGAGGGCCTCGCGAGCGACGCGGATCACCTGCACCCGGTGCAGAAGGGCTTCTGGGAGGAGCACGGCTTGCAGTGCGGCTACTGCACGCCCGGGATGATCATGACGACCGCGGCGCTGCTCGAGTCGAATCCCGATCCGAGCGAGCGCGAGATCCGCCACGCCATCGACGGAAACATCTGCCGCTGCACGGGCTACCAGCAGATCGTGAACGCGGTGCAGCACGCCGCGCAGGTCGGGAAGGGGCGCCGCTAGTGCCGGTCCGACCCGTTTCGGTGGGCGAGCGGATCAAGCGGCGCGAGGATCCGCGCCTGATCCGCGGGCTCGCGAGCTACACGGACGACCTGAAGCTGCACGGCGGGCTGTACGCCTCGTTCGTGCGCAGCGACTACGCGGCCGGAAGGATCGAGCGGATCGAAGCCTCGCGCGCGCTGTCGCGGCCCGGCGTGGTCGCGGTCTACACGTTCGAGGATCTGCGCGGGACGGTCGGGCGCACGCCCTGCGTCGCGCGGCCCGAGGCCGGTCGCGACGCGGAGCACCCGCTCCTCGCCGACGGGCGAGTGCGCTGGGTCGGCCAGCCGATCGCGGTGGTCGTCGCCGAGGACCGCTACCTCGCGCGCGACGCCGCGCTCGACGTCGCGGTCGAGATCTCGCCGACGCCGGCCGTGGTCGACCCCCGCGCCGCGCTCGCGCCGGACGCTCCGCGCGTCTACGCAGACCACGCGGACAACATCGCGCTCCACGTCCCGGCGACCGGAGGCCCCGAGGTGCAGAAGCTCTTCGCGGAGGCCGACGGAGTCGTGCGGCTCGAGCTCCTGAACCAGCGGCTCGCGCCGGTCTCGATGGAGGGCCGCGCCGTGCTCGCGCACTGGGACGAGGGGCCGCAGCGACTCACGCTCTGGACCTCGACGCAGGTCCCTCACTTGGTGAAGCAGTCCGTCGCGCAGTGCCTGGGCATTGCCGAGATCCGGATCCGCGTGATCGCGCCCGAGGTCGGCGGCGGGTTCGGCGCCAAGATCCCCGTCTACGCCGAAGAGTGTCTGCTGCCGTGGATCTCGCGGAAGCTGCGCCGCCCGGTGAAGTGGTCCGAGACGCGCACCGAGAACCTGCTCGGCACCACGCACGGCCGGGGCCACGTGCACGAGATCGAGGCCGCCTACCGCAAGAACGGCGAGCTGCTCGCGCTGCGCGGCCGCGTGATCTCCGACGTCGGTGCGTACCCGTCGTTCTTCGGCGCGAGCATCGCGACCTTCACGCCGCTGATGATGCCCGGCTGCTACCACCCGAAGGCGATCGACGTCGAGGTCGTCTGCGTCTACACGAACACGATGGCGACCGACGCCTACCGCGGCGCGGGACGGCCCGAGGCCGCCTACACCGTCGAGCGCGTGATGGACGAGATCGCGGCCGCGACCGGCCTCGACCCCGTCGAGGTGCGACGGCGGAACTTCATCCCCAAGGACGCGTTCCCGTTCACGACCGCGACCGGCGCGATCTACGACTCGGGGGACTACGAGCTCGCGCTGGCGAAGGCGCTGGAGCGCTTCGACTACGCGGGCGCGCGCGCGCGGCAGGCGAAGGCGCGCGCGGAGGGAAGGCTGGTCGGGATCGGCGTCGCGACCTTCACCGAGATCTGCGGCCTTGGACCGAGCACCGGCGCGTCGCCGATCCAGCGCACCGGGAGCTGGGAAAGCGGAGTGGTGCGCGTGGAGCCGACCGGAAACGTCGTGATCACGACCGGGGTCTCGCCGCACGGGCAGGGCCAGGAGACCGCCTTCGCCCAGCTCGCGGCCGACGCGTTCGGAATCGACGTGAACGACGTCGAGGTCCTGCACGGCGACACGGACGTCGTCACGCACGGCGTCGGCACGTTCGGAAGCCGCGGACTCGTGGTCGGCGGCACGGCCGTGCACATGGCGCTCGAGAAGGTGCTGGCGAAGGCGTCGCGGATCGCGGCGCACCTGCTCGACGCGAAGCCCGAGCAGGTGCACTTCGACGGCGAGTCGTTCCGCGTCGCGCAGAGCGACCGCAAGCTCGGGTTCCGGCAGGTCGCCGAGGCGGCGCACCTCTGGAACGTGCCGATTCCCGGCGAGGAGCCCGGGCTCGAGGCGGTCGCGCGCTTCGAGCCGACGGGCACGACGTTCCCGTTCGGCACCCACTTCTGCGAGGTCGAGATCGACGCCGACACCGGCGAGCTCGAGCTCATCCGCTACGTCGCGGTCGACGACGCGGGCAGGATCGTGAACCCGCTTCTCGCCGACGGGCAGCGGCTGGGCGGAATCGTGCAGGGGCTCGGCCAGGCGCTCTGCGAAGAGGTGGTCTACGACGAGAGCGGCCAGCTGCTCACCGCGACGCTCTTGGACTACGCGCTGCCCAAGGCGCAGATGTTCCCGCGCATCGAGCTCGACTCGACCTGCACGCCGACGCAGCTGAACCCGCTTGGCGCGAAGGGGATCGGCGAGCTGGGCACGATCGGCTCGACGCCGTGCCTGGTGTCGGCCGCGCTCGACGCGCTGCGACCGCGCGGCGTGACCCACCTGGACATGCCGATGAAGCCGGAGCGGATCTGGCGCGCGCTGCAGGAGGCCGCACGGTGATTCCCGAGCGCTTCGACTACGTCGCGCCGCGAAGCCTGGCCGAGGCGGTCGAGCGGGTCGCGAAGACCCCTGGCGCGAAGCTTCTCGGCGGCGGAATGAGCCTGATCCCGGCGCTGAAGCACCGGCTCGCCACCGCGCCGCTGCTGGTCGACCTGGGCCGGGTTCCCGATCTCGAGGGCGTTTCGGAGCGGCGCGGCCGGATCGCGATCGGCGGCCGCACGACGCACGCCGCGCTCGCCGCAGCGTCGGAGCTCGAGGACGTGCACGTGATTCGCGAGACCGCGGGCGCGATCGGCGACGCGCAGGTCCGCAATCGCGGCACCATCGGCGGGAGTCTGGTGCACGCGGACCCCGCGGCGGACTGGCCCGCGGCGTTCCTCGCGCTCGATGGCGAGGCGATCGTCGTCGGCCCCGGCGGCGAGCGGTCGATTCCGGCCGACCGCTTCTTCACCGGCATGCTCGCGTCCGCGCCGCGGCACGACGAGGTGTTGACCGAGGTGCGGTTCCTTGTCGAGCGAAAGCGCGCGGGAACCGCCTACACGAAGATGCGACAGGCCGCCTCCGGCTTCGCGATCGCCGGCGTGGCGGCGCAGGTCGCGCTCGATCGGAAGGGGCGGATCGAGCGCGCGGCTCTGGGGATCACGGGCGTGAATCCGGTGCCGTTCCGAGCGCGCGCGCTGGAGCAGCGGCTGGTGGGCCAGACTCCGGACGCCGCGACGCTGCGCCCGCTCTGCGCGCGAATCGAAGAGGCCGATCCGATGGCGGATCTGCACGCGTCCGGCCCGTACCGCGCGCATCTCGCCGGCGTCTTCGCGCTGCGCGCGCTGCTCTCGGCCTGCGCCCGAGCCGCCTCGTGAAGCTCGACGGGCGGCAGCTGATCGAGGTGCCTCTGGCGACGGCCTGGGAGCGGATCAACGATCCACGCGTTCTCGCCGCCTGCGTGCCCGGGCTCGAGAAGCTCGAGGCGCGCGATCCCGACCACTACGACGCGCTGCTCGAGGTGCGCCTGCCCGCGCTGACCGGGCGCTTCGAGGGCACGATCGAGTATCTCGAGCGCGTGCCGAACGAGCGGCTCCGGCTGCGACTCACGGGCAAGGGCCCGGTCGGCTTCGTCGACGGCGAGGTCACGCTCTCGCTCTCCGAGGTCGACGAGGGCACGAGCGCCCAGTACGCCGCGGACGTGCAGATCGGCGGCCAGATCGCGCGTCTGGGCCAGCGCATGATCTCGGGAGTGACGCGCGAGATGGCCGGCCAGTTCTTCTCCGCCTTCGAGCGCTGGCGGCCGGAGGCGCCCGAGGAGAAGCTCGCCGCGCCGCCCGCCCGCTCGTTCCTCCAGCTGCTCTGGCGCACGCTGCTCCGCCTGCTCGGCCTGCGCAGGGACGACTAGGAGCCTGACCCGAGAGTGAGTGCCGGGGCGCGCCGGATGGGGGTCTCCTCAGCGGTGCCCGGCACAGCCGACCGCTTCGTCGACCCCCATCCGGCGCACTCCTCCGCCCACGACACGCCGACG
>VGRW01000008.1 GCA_016875225.1 Deltaproteobacteria bacterium | reverse complement strand
GCCGGCGAACGGCCCGCCATCCCCTCGAAGGCCGCCGCTGGCCCTCGGCCGCCGAGCCACCACCGCCGACGCCCTCGCAGCGCACCGCGACCACCTACGGATCACCGTGGTGAGAAATGCGGGCTAGTTACCGCCAAGTTAGGCGCTGGACGCTTCGCTACCGTTGCGAGCAGTGGCTGCAATCTCTCGCGGCGCAGCGGTTTCCAGTCGGCAGAACCGGTTGCCTCGTGCGAAGATCGCCCGAGCGGGGCGGTCGATCGACTCGTCGGGCGGCGGCTCCGCGGCCGGAGCGGGGGGTTTGAAGGGGTCCAGTCGCTTCATCTCCTTCGGGGAGTTCCTGCTCGACTGCGAGCGAGGCGTGCTGCGGCGCGCCGGAGAGTTCGTCGACCTGCGGCCGAAGCCGCTCGCGCTGCTGATCTACCTGGCGCAGCACAGGACCCGCGCAATTCCCAAGCGGGAGCTTCTGCAGCAGCTCTGGCCGGACGTGTTCGTGAGCGAGACCGCGCTGGCCAGCGCCCTGAAGGACCTGCGCCGCGCGATCGGCGACAACGGCCTCCGCCAGCAGGTGGTGAAGACCCTGCGGCGCCGCGGCTACCGCTTCGCCGCGCAGGTGCGCGATCGCGCGCCGGATCCGACCGCGCCGCGAGGGCTCGTGCATCCCCGCGTGCCCGATCACCCCGAGCCCCCAGTTTTCGTCGGCCGCGCTCACGAGCTCGCCTGGCTGATGGAGCGCCTCGCGGATGCCGCGGCGGGCCGACCGCGCGTCGTGCTCGTGGTCGGCGAGGCGGGAATCGGCAAGTCGAGCCTGGTCGAGCAGCTCCAGCGCGAGCCGGAGTGCGAGGACTTCGAGGTCGTCACCGGCCACTGCCAGGTTCAAGCTTCGCTGCCCTATCTGCCCTTCGTCGAGGCGCTCCGGCAGTGGCTGCTGCAGAACGACGAGAGCCTGGACTCCCTGCTCGGCGACGAGCCGGGCGTGATTCGCCAGCTCCTGCAGCCCGAAGCCGGCATGGCCGGCCCGCTGCCGAACACGGAGATTGCGAGCGGCGAGCGCAAGCGCGCGGAGCTGTTCTCCTCCATCTACCGCGTCTTCGAGAAGCTGGCGCTGCGGCGCCGGATCGCGCTGGTGATCGAGGATCTGCACTGCGCGGACTCCGCGTCGCTCGACCTGCTGCGCCACTTCGTCGGCGCGATGTCCGATTCCAGAAGCGAGGGCACGCTTCCGCTCCTGGTGGTCGCGACCCTGCGCCCTCCCGCATCGGACGACCGGCTCGCGCGAGCCGTCGAGGACCTGGAGCGCGAGTCGATCTGCGACCGGCGAGACCTCTCGGGACTCGACGCCGTCGACGTCCGCGAGCTGGCCGGGAGTCTGGGCGTCGCGGCTCTGCCTGCGAGGGCCGCCCGGCGGATCACCACGGCCACGCGCGGGAATCCGCTCTTCGTGCGCGAGTTCATCCGCGACGGCGCGCCGCGGCCCCGCAGGCCTCGCGCGGCCAGGCGAGGCGGCGGCGCGAGCGCGGCCCGAGCGACGGTTCCCGTGCCCGCGAGGCTCGGCGCCGCGCTCGGCTCGCGGATCGACCGGCTGCGGGTGCGAACCCGGTCGGTCCTCACCGTCGCCGCGCTGATCGGCGACCGCTTCGGCCTGCTCGCCCTGGGCGCCGCATGTCGCATGAGCGACGGCGCGATCGCGGCCTCGGTGGCCGAAGCCGTCGCAGCGGGACTGCTCGCCGGCGAGCGCCGCAGCTACCGCTTCGCGCACCCGCTCGTGCGCGAGGTCCTGCTGGACGCCACGCCCGCGGCGGAGCGCGCCGAGATCCACGGCGAGCTCGCGGACGTGCTCGAGGATCTGTACGCGAGCGCGACCGGGGAGCACGCGCTCGAGATCGCGCACCACCTGGTCCTGGCCGGCGACCGCGTCGATCAGAAGCGCCTGCTCGACTACGCGCGCCGCGCCGCGGATCAGGCCTTCGCGATCTGCGCCTGGCACGACGCCGCGCGCTTCTACGAGGCCGCGACCCGGGCGACGGACGTGCAGACTCCAGCGGAGCTCGCGGAGCTGCACTTCCGAGCCGGAATCGCCGCAAACCGCGACGCCAACCGCGAGTCCTGCCGCCGGCACTACGAAAGGTCCGCCGAGCTCTTCGCGCGGATCGGCGACGACGCCGGGCGCGCGCGCGTGGGCATGCTCCTGCTCCGCGACGAGATCACCAGCGCCGGCGCGGCGTACGGGCAGCCGATCGACCGGAGCGCGCTGATGGAGCTGGCCATGAAGCTCTCGGACGCGCAGCCGGCGCTGGGCGCGCTGATCCTCGAGACGCTGTCCGAGGCCTGCTGGACCGCCGGCGACACCGCGCGCGCCGAGGCCTACGCAGAGCGCGCGCTCGGAATGGGGCCCCGGATCGACGACGACGCGGTCTGCCGCCAGGCGGCGATGGGGCTCGCGCTGGCGCGCTTCTCGCTGATGAAGGTTCGCGACGCGATCGAGGGCTGGCGCGACGAGCTGGCCCGCGGCCGGCGCGCGCGCGACACGTGGCTGGCCAGCGCCGCCTGCACGCGAATTCCCCTGGGCCTGCTCCACCTGGGGCGGGTCGACGAGGCGGCCGAGACGGCAAACGAGGCCGAGCGGCTCGCGCGCGGGGCGCAGAGCCTGATGGACCTGTCGCTGGTGCTCTCGCAGCAGGCCTGCCTGAACCTCGCGCGAGGGGACTTCGCGGCGCTCGAGAGCACCTCGCGCGCGGCGCTGCTCGCGACGCAGCGCTCGCGCTATCCGTGGGGGGGGGCCGCTGATCGTCGGCGCGCGCGCGTGCGCCGCTGCGCAGCGCGGCGCCTTCGACGAGGCCGAGCTGGCCGTCGCCGCGCTGGTCACGCCGGGCGCGATCTTCGACGCGCCCGCGCCCCTGATGCAGGTCGTGGCCGCCGCGTACCGGGAGCTGATCGCCGCGCTTCGCGACCCCGCGTCGGTCGATCGGCCGCGGCTGGGAAATCTTCTGAAGCTGGTTCTCGCGGCGGGCGGCGACATCCACGTGCTCGCTCCGCTCTGCGCGCTCACCGAGGCCGCGCTCCGCGCCGGGCTGCCCGAGCTCAGCGCCGGGTGCGAGCGGCCGCTCGAGCGCGCCGAGGCGAACGGCGTCGCTCTCACGGCCGGCTGGGTGCAGTCGATCCCGAGGCTGCTCGCCGGCTGCGCGGCCGCGGCCGGGCGCAGCGACGAGGCCGAGCTCGCCTACGGGCGCTCGATCGCCGCGTCGCGTTCCGGCCCCGCGCCCGTCGAGCTCGCGCTCGCCCTGTTCGAACGCGCGCGACTTCGCGCCAGTCGCGGAACGGACGGCGACGCCGCGAGCGCGAGAGAAGACCTTCGCGAAGCGCTGGCCATCGCGAGCGACCGCGAGCTCCACCCCCTGGCCAGACAGGCCCGGGGGTTGGCCGAATCCCTACCACCCTAGATAGGAGAGCCCGAAGATGCCTGGACCGACCGTCGGCAACGTCTCGAAGGGGAGCTTCATGCGCAAGCTCGACCTGGTGCTGAACACCGCCGCCACGCGCGAGAAATTCTACGACCGCTTCAAGGCGAAGAATGCCGACGGGACCTGGCGCGAGAAGGTCCTCGACGTCGCCGCGGACATGATGCCGCTCGACGCCGAAGAGCGCGCGCACATCGGCCGGCACTGGTTCGATCCCTACCAGAGCTGGTGGCCGAAGCAGCAGCCCGTCGACATCATCGTGCGGCTGGGCGTGATGCAGATCATCGAGCTGGTGAAGAGCCCCGGTGGCGACGTCCGCGGGCGCACGGTCGACTGCTACTGGCTGAACGGCGTGGACCAGGTGCGCCTCACCGCGCTGCTCTCGCCCACACAGGTGACCGCGATCCTGTTCACGCCGGAAATTCCGTTCTCGGACCGGATTCCCGCGAACTTCGCGGCGTCGGCCGAGCCCGAGCCGATCTTCACCGTGCGCCACGCGAGCCGCGGCCCCGGCGAGATCCTGGTGAAGCCCGTCGAGGCCTTCTGCGAGGTGGTGCAGCCGCTGATCCCGCGGGAGTGACGCTCTCGGCCTGCTAGAGCGAGAAGGCGCCGCGCAGCTCGGCTGCGGCTTGCAGCAGAGCTGCGCGGCCCCGATCGATCGCGCTTCCCATGCCGAGGAAGCCGTGGATCATGCCGCCGTAGCGGGTGAGCGAGGCGCGAACCCCGGCCGCGGCGAGGCGCGCGGCATAGGCCTCGCCCTCGTCCCGGAGCGGGTCGTACTCGGCGGTGATCACGGTCGCGGGCGCGACACCCGAGAGTGTCGCGGCGCGGATCGGCGATGCGTAGGGGTCGGCCGCCTGCTCGGGCTTCTCCAGGTAGTGGTGCCAGAACCAGCGCATCATCTCGCGGGTCAGGAAGTAGCCCTCGGCGTTCTCGAGATAGGATCGCGTGTCGAAGGCGCAGTCGATCACCGGGTAGACGAGCAGCTGGTGCGCGAGCCGCGGGCCGCCTCGGTCGCGCGCGAGCAGCGCGGTCACCGCCGCGAGGTTTCCGCCCGCGCTGTCGCCGCCGACGGCGATGCGCCCTGCGTCGACGCCGAGCGCGCGGGCGTTCTCGGCGATCCAGCAGGTCGCGGCGAAGCAGTCCTCGGCCGCGGCGGGGAACTTCGCCTCGGGCGCGAGCCGGTAGTCCACCGACACCACCGCGCAGCGCGCGGCGTTCGCGAGCGACCGGCAGGTCGCGTCGTGCGAGTCGAGATCACCGATCACGAAGCCGCCGCCGTGGAAGAACGCCAGCACGGGAAGCGCGCCGGCCTCGCGATCGAGCGGCGAGTAGATCCGAACCGGAAGCGCGGCCCCGCCGGGCCCGGGGATCTCGCGATCCGCGACGCCGCCGATCGGCGCCGCCGGCGCGGCGACGCGCATCTGGCGCACCTGCGCGCGGAACGCCGCGGGGTCGACGGTCCACGGGTCCGGGGCCGCGACGGCGGTGAGCACGTCGAGCACGCGCCTGGCTTGCGGGTCGAGGGGCATGCGGAATCCGCGCGCGGCTACTTCCCGTGGAACTTCGGCTCGCGCTTCTCGAGGAAGCTCATCATGCCCTCGCGGAAGTCCTGGCTCTGGAACAGCGGCAGGAGCTGCAGGAAGACGTGGTGCACGTGCTCGCCGAACGGCTCCGAGAGGCCCATCCGCATCATGCGCTTGGCCGACTGCACGGCGAGCGGCGCGTTCGAGGCGATCTCGTTGGCGAGCGCGCGCGTGGCCTGCGCGAGCTCCGCCTCGGGCACGACCTGGTTCACCAGCCCCAGCGCCAGACACTGATCTGCGTCGAGCGTGCGGCCGGTGAAGATGATCTCCGACGCCTTCGCCCAGCCGACCAGCCGCGGCAGAAGCCACGTCCCGCCCGACTCGGGCAGCACGCCGCGGCGCGTGAACGCGGCGGCGAGCTTCGCGCGCGAGCTCGCGATGCGGATGTCGCAGCCCAGCGCCAGGTCCATTCCGTAGCCCGCCGCGCCCCCGTTCAGCGCGCAGATCACGGGCGTGTCGAGCTCGTGCAGCACCGTGGGCGGGGCGCTGCGCAGGTCGAGCGTCGAGCCCATCGCTCCGCCGCCGCCGATCCCCTTGCCGCTCGATGCGTCCTGCAGGTCGAGTCCCGCGCAGAACGCGCGGCCCGTGCCGGTCAGGACGATCACGCGCACGTCGCGGTCCGCGTTGGCCTCGAGCAGCCGCGCGGAGAGCTCGTCGAGCATCGGGCCCGAGATCGTGTTCATCCGCTCGGGGCGGTTCAGGGTCAGGGTCGCGATCGGTCCGTCTTTCTCGTAGAGCAGCTCGCTCATCGGGGTCTCCTTCGGCGCGTGCGCCGATCGTATCAGCCGGGGGTGCGGGTTGTCGGGCTCGCGCGTCTAGACGCCGGCGCCCGTGCGCAGCGTGATGCCGCCGTCGACCTTGATCTCCTGCCCGGTGATGTTGATCGCGTCGTCGCTGGCGAGGAAGCAGACCAGCTTGCCGATGTCCTCCGGCGTCTGCTCGCGGCCGAGCGGCGTGGCCTGCTTCACCATGGCCAGGAAGATCTCGCGTGGCTCCATCGCGCTGAGCTCCGCGCGCGTGAGCTTCATCATCGTCGCCAGGCCCTCCCAGGCGCGCGTCCAGAGGAAGCCCGGGCAGATCGCGTTCACGCGGATGTTCGACGGCCCGAGCTCCAGCGCGAGCGACTTGGTCAGGTGCACCACGCCCGCTTTCGCGGCACCGTACGCTGCGAGCTGCGGAGAGGGCATCAGACCCGCGATCGAGGCGATGTTCACGATCGCGCCGCCGCCGCGCGCGCGCAGGCGCGGGATCGCGGCGCGGCAGCCCGCGAACGTGGTTCGCAGGTTGTTCGCGAGCTGCGAGTCCCACGAGACCTGCGGCAGATTCTCGAGCCCCGGGCCGGTCGGGATCTCCTCCGGCCGGATCACGCCTGTGCCCGCGCCCGCGTTGTTCACGAAGATGTCGAGACCGCCGAGCTCGGCGTGGATGCGCGCGGTCGCCGCCGCGATCGCGTCCACCTCCGAGGCATCCGCGGCGACACCCACCGCGGCGACCCCGAGCGACGCCGCGGTCTTCTCCGCTTCCGCGCCGTCGATGTCGACGATTCCGACCTTCGCTCCTTCGGCCGCCAGGCAGCGGGCGATGCCCGCCCCGATCCCGCGCGCGCCGCCGGTCACGATCGCGATCCTTCCCGTGAGCCTCATGCCGCCTCCTCCTCGGCCGGTGCGGCCGATTCCAATTTCGCCTCCGGCGCGCGCCGCGCTCGCGGCACGCCCGGACGCAGGATCGAATACAGCGCCGGCACCAGCGTGACCGCCGCAAACATGTTGATCGCCATCAGCACGATCAGAAGCTGCGCCATCTCGGCCTGGAAGCGCAGGTCCGAGAGAACCCAGAAGCCGATCCCGCCCACCACCGTCGTGCCCGTGAAGGTGACCGCCATTCCGGTCGTGCGCACCGCCGCGCGGATCGCCTCTTCCAGGTCCGCGGCGCGCGGCAGCTCCTGGCGGATCCGGTCGACGATGTAGATCGCGTAGTCCACGCCGATCCCGACGCCGACCGCCTGCACCGGAAGCGTATTGATGTTCAGGCCCACGCCGCGCACGGCCATGAACGCGAGCGAGAGCAGCGTCGCGGTCGCGAGCTGCAGGAAGATGATCCCGCCCGAGAGCGTGGAGCGGTACGTCACCTTTTGCAGCACGAAGATCACCAAGAGGATCAGCGAGATGTTCGCGAGGTGGCCGCGCTCGACCTCGTCGTTCACGGCCGCGAGCATTCCGAGCGGCCCGCCCGCCATCACGAACTGCACGCCGCGCGTCCACTGCTGCGTGGGCTGGTAGACCGGCGCCGTGCCCTGCGACTTCTGATCCTGAACCAGCAGGTCCTTCGTGTTCACCGCGACGGCGCGGATGCGCAGCTCGTCGTTCTCGAACCATTGGTCGACGTCCGAGGCCTGCCAGTCCGCGAGCTGCTCGGGCCAGTTGAAGACGCGCCCCGGGCGACGCGAGCTCGCCTCCTTGGCGTACTTCGCCAGCGCCGCCACGCGGAACTCCTCGAGCCACTCCGGCGCGCCGTCGCGCGCGACGGTCTTCACCTCGAACGGCACGTAGGCGCCGTCTTCTTTGCGCAGCACGCGCAGCGTGTGCGCGCGAGCCGGCAGGAGCGGCCCGAGCATGTAGTAGACGAAGTCCTTCACGCGTTCGGGCCGCCACCAGGCCTGCTCCGGCGTGCCGTGGTTCTCGGCCAGCCGGATCGAGATCGCGCCCATCGGATTCCTGGCGATGAAATCCTGCGACACCTCGACCGCGCGGCGGATCGTCTCGCCCTTGTGATCGGGGTAGATCGCCGTGAGCGTCGCGGCGCGCCCGTCGTTCGTGACGATCGACGAGAGCGCGCCGGGCGGGCTGTTGAAGCGCAGGAAGATCAGCAGCGCGCGCGCCGACTCGGGAATGATCTCCTGCTTCGGCTCGCCGTAGCGGAACGAGCGGTTCGCGGCGCGCACCAGCGGGACCGGCGAGATCACCGCCACCGCGCCGGTCTTCGCGCGCAGCTCGCGCTCGAGCTCCTGCATCTTGCGCAGCACCTCGGACTCGCCCGCGGATTCGTCGCGGTCGCCCTCGGCGTAGATCACCAGCGCGTCGGCGCCGCCGAACTTCTCGCCGATCACACCGGTCGCGACGTTGAACGGGTGGTCCGGCCAGAACAGCGGCACGCCGGGCCGAGCCTCGCCGATCGTCGACCAGCGCAGCGTCGCGAAGCCCGAGACGAGGAAGATCGCCGCGAACGCCGCCGTCACCGCCCAGCGCCCGCGCGGGTGCGTGACCACGTCGGCGACGAAGCCGACGTAGCGGGTCATCAGCGCCGGCGAGTAGTGGTGGAAGTCCTTCGGCGCGGGCAGGAAGCAGATCAGCACCGGGTGCAGGATCTCCACCGTCGCGACGATCGATGCGACCCAGAACGCGCCGAAGATGCCAAGGTCGCGCATCTGCGGGATCGTGGTCACCAGGATCACGAGCAGGCCCGCGACGTCGGTGAGGATGCCGAGCGTGCCCGGCACGACCAGCTCGCCCATCGCGACCGCGGCCGCCTCGAGCCTGGCGCGCTCGCGGTCGCCGTACACCGGATAGAGACGCTCGTAGTCCTCGAAGAAGCGCTCCGCCATCTGCACCGTGTGCGAGACCGCGCGCGCGGTGATCAGCATCGGGATCACGATCACCAGCGGGTCGAAGGCGATCCCCGCCCAGCCGGTGAAGCCGGTGCCCCAGATCACCGTGACTCCCGCCGCGACCATCGGGATCAGCACGCCGTGCCAGCGGCGGAAGTACGCCCAGAGCAGCGCGAAGATCGCCAGCACCGCGCCCACCACCGAGAGCCCGAGCTGCCAGGCGTGGGCGAGCAGATGGCCGACCGCGAGCGGCGCGCCGGTCACGTAGACGCGGTGCCGCGCGTCCTGCTCCCGCTCCTGCATGGCGCGCAGGTGGTCGAAGACCGCGCGGTAGACCTCGAGGCCATTCAGCCGGTGCGTGACGAAGCCGGCCGTGATCAGCGCCGCCTTCTCGTCGCGCGACACGAGCATCTGGCGCATCTGGTCCGGCATCAGCTCGAGCGCGCGGCGGCGGATCAGGTCTGCCTCTGCCTGTGTCTCGGGCGGATCCTCCATCAGGAGCTCGGCCGTGATCGTGCCGTCCTTCTCCATCTGCACCACGCGCGAGGACAGGTGCGTGATCGAGCGGACGTGGTCGTGGTTCACCGGATAGGGCGGGAAGCGCCGGTCGAGCTCGGCGCGGATCTCGTCGCGGCCGAGCCGTCCCTCGCGCTCGAGCTCGGCGCGCAGGTGCTTGCGCTCGTCCGCGCGCGCGTCGTAGTCCCAGCCGTCGAGCGACTTGGTGATCGCGTCGATCTTCGCCAGCGTCTCCGGCGTCCAGATCGTGCCCTGCTCCACCACCACCGCGATCGCGACCAGCGTCGAGTTTCCGAACTCCCCCGCGAACTTGTTCTGCGCGTGGATGAAGGCGTGATCCGGAAGCTGCGCCCGCGCGTCGCTGCCGATCCGCACCGAGGGGCCGGGAAGCGGTCGCCCGAGCCCGGTCGAAATCGCGTTCACCGTCGGGTACAGGAAGAAGAGCGTCGCGAGCGCGAGCCCGGCGGCGATCGCGTGGCGAAATCGCACGACGAATTTTCCGAAGCGGTGGGTCGCGCGTTCGCTCATCGGGCGCTCCAGGCGATTCGCGCGTCGACCGTGCGATGCAGTGTGTGCTCGGCCGGCCGGAATCCGTGCCGGGTCCAGAACACCGATCCGGACGGATTCGCGGCCAGGAAGTGCAGCCCGCAGCGGCGCACGCCTTCTCGGCGCATCCAGGCGAGCGAGTTCTCGAGCAGCGCCGCGCCGACGCCGCCGCCCCGCTCGCTCTCGCGCACCACGCCCTGGAACAGGTAGACGGTCGCGTCGTCGCGGAGCGGCCAGGGCACGAACGAGCGCGGCGCGAAGAGCTGCATGCCGAGCGCGCGGCCGTCGCGCCAGGCGACGAAGATCGGGCAGCGCGGCTGGCCGAGAAGCGCGCGCGTCATCGCCTCTTGCGGCTCGCGCAGGATGCGCAGATCCGGCAGGAACATGGGCGCGCGCGCGTGGAAGCGCCGCTGCTCGGCGAGCAGCTCGAAGACGCCGGGAAGATCGCCCTCCTGCGCCTCGCGGATCTCGAGATCCGCGCGCGGAGGCGCTGGCAGAGGCTCGACGCCGCGAAGCGCGAGCGTGAAGTGCCGGCCGAAGCCGAGCGCGGACCAGGCGTCCGCGACCTCGCGCTCGGACACGAGCACGCCCACACCGAAGTCGAGGAACCCGTCCCTTACCAAGTCGGCCGCAAGGAACGCGAAGAGCTCGCGGTAGACCACGCCGGGATCGTGACCCCCGGCCACCGCGTGGCCCGAGAGCGGGCTGCCGACCGAGAACGCCGGGCTGAAATACGAGAGCGCCGAATCCGGCGCGGTCAGGTTCGCTTGCGCGAACAGGAAGCCGATCGGCGCGCCGGATGCGCTCGCGATCGCGCCGCGCACGTACTTCTCGGACGCGAGGCGCTCGAGCACCTTGCGACACGAGGCCGTGTCGTGCGGCGCGAAGGCGGAGCCGGCCGCCGGCGCGCCCGCGCGCGCGAAGCGATCCGAGAGCAGCTGCGCCGCGGGCGCGAGATCCGCGCTCGCGAAATCGCGAACCTCGATCCGACTCACCGGCCCGCGACCTCGACGCGCTCCCCGGCGGACGAGAGCTCGATCTGGGCGAACTCCGCCTCGCCGCGGCCGTGCTGGAACAGGCTCACCGCGATCAGCCAGACCGCGACGATCCGCGCGGGCGGCTCGCCCATCGCGCGCGCGCAGTCGGCGAAGACGTTTCTCCGCTCGCTCTTCCAGGCGCCGAGCCCGTCCGCGCCGGAACGCACCACCAGGTGGGTCTCGCGCGGGGTCCACTGCGGAATCGGGCAGGCGAAGTGCGTCTCGGGCGGGAGCGCCGCGCTCCAGTACCAGGACAGATCGCGGCCGTTGTCGAACTCGACCGCGACCGAGAGATAGTCGTGGCACAGGAGCTGGTCCTCGGGCTTCGCCGACGGAAGCGACGTCACGCGCCAGCGCCAGGCGATCTCCGTGTCGGGTCCGAGCGGAAGAGAGACGGGCCGGCGCAGGATCGCGACGTCGTCGTCGGTCACGCAGCCGATGCTCGGGCCGACGTCGCGCGAGCGCAGCGTGCGGAACGTCTCGCTCTGGCCGAGGAACCACAGGTAGTTCCAGCCCGCCGGGCGCACGGCGGGATTCGCCATCCGCGCCAGCTCCGCGGCGACCAGCGGCTCGCCGGGCGCGGCGCGCTCGATCGCCGCGAGGCCATCGCGCGCCTCGCCGCGCCAGTGCAGGATCAGCGCGAAGATCTCGCCGGTGAGACCCGCGTACGCCTCGACCGGCGTCGCGAGCACGCCGTCGGGCGACTTCCACTCGCCGTTGTAGATCGCGAGCTCGAGCGCGCCGTCGCGATCGCAGCGGAAGCTCTGCGTGTCGCGCGTGCCGGTCCAGATCGGTCCCCGTCCGCCGAGCCGCGCCCAGAGCGCGTAGCGCGGCCGCGAGGCGAGACCCGCCTCGACCGAGACGATCGCGCGCCCCTCGGCCAGGATCGTGACCTCGTCGCCCTTGGCGACGCGAATTCCCGTCTGCGTCCACGGCGGCACGTTCGCGGGCAGCCGCAGCAGCTGCGCCCCGGCGAGCGTGCGCGCCAGAAGATCGCGCGGCAGGCGTTCCCGCAGCGCCCCCCAGCGCTTCGCGAGGCTGGCTAGAGCCACGGCTCGCTCCTCACGATGAACTCGCTCATCGGCGTGGTGTTCATGGTCGCCATCTCGGTGAAGGCCGCGAGGTCGTCGGTCACGCGCCGGATGTTCGCCAGGTCGCCCCCGAAGAAGCGTTTGAAGTCGAGGATCTCTTCGAGCGAGCGGAAGCGCTCCTCGACGATGGCGCGAAACGGCTTCGCGCCGGGCGTGAGCGGCCGCGCGACCGCGTTGCGCACGTACTGCCAGAGCGGGTGGATCTCGAACGAGAGCGGCGTGTGCGAGCCGTACCAGTGCGCGAAGAACGCCTCGTCGGCCAGCCGTTCGGGCTTGGGAAACGCGGTCCAGAGCGTGACGCCGGGGCTGCGCACGCCGTCGGGCCAGGTCCGGTCCGGGCAGCGCAGCGGCACCGACTCCGTCACCAGATAGCCGTCCACCCTGGATGCGACACCTGCGAGTGTCGCCTCGAGCGCCGGGCGCGCGTCCTGGGACTCGAGCCAGACGGAGACGCAGGCCGAGACCTCGCGGCCGTCGCCCACGACCAGCGGGTGGCGTGGCGGGATCTGCGCGTGCAGGTCCGCGACGTTTGCCACCAGCGAGAGCGCGCCGTCGGCCAGAAGACGTGGGGCCGCCCGCTCGAGCAGCCGCTCGCGAAACGGCTCGATGCCGTCGGCCCCGCGCTTCCAGAGCAGGTAGACGAGCTTCTCCACGCCGCGTCTACAGCACCAGCTCGGCCATCGTGCGCATCACCGCGGGATCGCCCGCGGCGACGAGCAGCGTGGTGACCGGCGTCTTCTTCCACGCCTGCAGCCGGTCGCGAATGCGCTCGATCGGCCCGACCAGCGAGACCTCGTCCGCGAACTGGTCCGGCACCGCGGCGATCGCCTCGGCGCGCTTTCCCGCGAAGAACAGGTCCTGGATCTTGTCGGCCTCGGCCTCGAAGCCCATCCGGCCCATCAGCTCCTTGTGGAAGTTGCGCTGCTTGGCGCCCATGCCGCCGATGTAGAAGCCGAGCATCGCCTTCACCGGCGCAAGCCCCGCCTGCAGGTCGTTCGTGATGTTCACCGCCACGCCCTGCGCGATCTGGAAGCCGGGCTTCGCGCCCGCCAGCGACTCCGCGTAGACCTCGGGCCGGAACGGCGAGAAGTAGAGCGGCGTCCAGCCGTCGCAGATCTCCGCGGCCAGCGCGACGTTCTTCGGCCCCTCCGCGCCCAGGTAGATCGGCAGGTCCGCGCGCAGCGGGTGCACGATCGAGCGCAGCGGCTTGCCCAGCCCCCACGCGCCCGGGCCGGTGTAGGGCAGCGGGTAGTGCGGGCCAGCGTTCGAGACCGGCTCCTCGCGGCGCAGGATCTTGCGGATGATCGAGACGTACTCGCGGGTGCGCGCGAGCGGCTTGTCGAAGGGCTGGCCGTACCAGCCCTCGACCACCTGCGGGCCCGAGACGCCGAGCCCCAGGATCACGCGGCCCTTCGACAGGTGGTCGAGCGTGAGCGCGTGCATGGCGGTCGACGCCGGCGTGCGCGCGGAGATCTGCACGATGCCGGTGGCGAGCTTGATCTTGCTGGTGTGCGCTCCGATCCAGGCCAGCGGCGTGAACGCGTCCGAGCCCCAGGCCTCCGCGGTCCAGACCGAGTCGTAGCCGAGCCGCTCCGCCTCCTGCGCGAGCGCCACGTGGTTGGTGGGCGGCTGTCCCTGCCAGTAGCCGAGCTGCAGTCCGAGCTTCATCGGGAACTCCTTGTGGTCCCGCATCTTACCGTCACCCGGGGCCTGCGTGCGTGGACACGTTTCTTTGGAACGTGTTCTAATCCGCAGGGATGGCCGCCGACCCCAAGCGCGACGACGCGCCGCTCACGGCGCTGCACCACGTGGAGTACACCTACCGCCGCTCGGTCGGTCCGGTGCTGGGCCGCTTCTTCGCGGGCCTGCGCGAGCGGCGGATCGAGGGCGTGCGCACCCGCGCGGGGCGCGTGCTGGTCCCGCCCGCCGAGTACGACCCCGAGACCGGCGAGGCCACGAGCGACGAGTTCGTGCCGGTCGGGCCGGGCGGCACGGTCAAAGGCTGGACCTGGGTCGGGAAGCCGCGCGCGAAGCAGCCGCTCGCGCAGCCGTTCGCGTTCGCGCTGATCCTGCTCGACGGCGCGGACACGCCGCTCCTGCACGCGGTGGACGCGCTTGCCGAATCGCGCATGCGCACGGGAATGCGCGTGCGCGCGCGCTGGCGCGACGAGACGCGCGGCGAGATCGGCGACATCGCCTGCTTCGAGCCGGAGGTCTAGCCGTGGAGCTGGTGAAGAGCATCTCGGCCCCCGTCGCGCTCGACTACGACTACGTCACCGGGCGCGCGCAGAGCCGCTTCCTGCGCGGCATCGCGGAGGGCCGCATCCTCGGCCAGCGCTGCATCGAGTGCCGGCGCGTGTACGTGCCGCCGCGCGGCGCCTGCCCGCGCTGCGCGGTGCGCACCGAGGAAGAGGTGCAGGTCTCGAACAAGGGCACCGTCACCACGTTCTGCATCGTGCGCGTGCCGTCGGAGAACCTGTCGTTCAACCCGCCCTACACCTGCGCGGCGGTGCTGCTCGACGGCGCGGACATCCCCATGCTGCACGTGCTGCAGGAGTGCGCGCTCGAGGACGTGCGCATGGGCATGCGGGTCGAAGCGGTCTGGGTGCCAAGGGATCAGCTCGGCCCGACCATGTCGAGCATCCGCTACTTCAAGCCGATCGCCGAGCCCGACGCGGAGTACGACTCGTACAAGGAACACCTCTGATGCGCGAGGTGGCGATCGTCTCGTTCGCGCAGTCGACCAGCCCGCGCGACACGCGAAACGAGGTCGAGTTCCTGATGCCGGTGGTGCAGGAGGCCGTGCGCGCCGCGAAGCTGCCGCGCGCGGAGATCGGCTTCACCTGCTCGGGCTCGAGCGACTACCTGCAGGGGCAGAGCTTCGCCTTCGTCGGCGCGCTCGACGCGGTCGGCGCCTGGCCGCCGATCAAGGAGTCGCACGTCGAGATGGACGGCGCCTGGGCGCTGTACGAGGCGTGGATCAAGATCCAGACCGGCGACGTCGACTCGGCGCTGGTCTACTCGTTCGGCAAGTCGTCGTCGGGGGATCTGGCCGAGATCCTGGCGCTGCAGCTCGACCCGTACACGATGCTGCCGCTCTGGCCCGACGCGCACAGCCTGGCCGCGATCCAGGCGCGCGCGTTTCTCGAAGCCACTGGCAAGAGCGAACGCGACCTGGCGGCCGTCGTCGCGCGCAGCCGGCGTGACGCGGTGGCGAATCCGCACGCCGTGGTGAGCGGCAGCGTCGACATCGAGAAGCTTCTCGCCGAGCCGTACGTCTGCTCGCCGCTTCGCGCGCACGACCTGCCGCCGATCACCGACGGGGCGTCGGCGATGGTCGTGGTCGCGGGCGAGAAGGCGCGGGAGCTCTGCGCGCGGCCGGTCTGGATCCGCGGCTTCGATCACCGGATCGAGCCGCTGGGGCTCGGGCTTCGCGACCTCTCGCGCTCGGCGTCGACGGAGATCGCGGCGGCGAAGGCGGGCGTGCACGCGGGCCGGGTCGACTTCGCCGAGCTGCACGCGCCGTACTCGCACCAGGAGCTGATCCTGCGCGCGGCGCTGGGGCTCGGCGAGGGCGTCGCGATCAACCCGTCGGGGGGCGCGCTCGCCTCTCACCCGTACATGGCCGCGGGGCTGGTCCGGATCGGCGAGGCCGCACAGCGGATCGCGGCCGGGCGCGGCGATCGCGCGGTCGCGCACGCGACGCAGGGCCCGTGCCTGCAGCAGAACCTGGTCTGCGTGCTGGAGGGCGACTGATGGCCAGCCGCAGCGCCGTGATCGGGATCGGCCAGACCAAGTACGACGCCAAGCGCATCGACGTGTCGATGCCCGGGCTGGTGCGCGAGGCCGCGCTTCGCGCGCTCGAGGACGCGGACCTCTCCTTCGCCGACGTCGACGCGGTCGTGATCGGCAAGGCGCCCGACATGTTCGAGGGCGTGATGATGCCGGAGCTGTTCCTCGCCGAGGCGCTCGGCGGCGCGGGAAAGCCGATGATCCGCGTGCACACCGCCGGCAGCGTCGGCGGCTCGACGGGAATCGTCGCGTCGTCGCTGGTCGAGTCGGGGATCTTCGAGCGCGTGCTCTGCGTCGGCTTCGAGAAGCAGTCGGAGTCGAACGCGATGTGGGCGCTCACCGTGTCGCCGCCGTTCAGCGTCGCCGTCGTGGCGGGCGCGGGCGGCTACTTCGCGCCGCTGATCCGCGCCTACATCCGCCGCTCCGGCGCGCCCGAGGACACGGGCATCCGCGTCGCGGTGAAGGACCGCCAGAACGCGCTAAAGAACCCGTACGCGCACGTGAAGATTCCCGGCGTCACGTTCGAGCAGGTGATGAACTCGCCGATGCTCTGGGATCCGATCCGCTATCTCGAGACCTGCCCGTCGTCGGACGGCGCATGCGCGATGATCTTCGCGAGCGAGAGCGCGGCGGCGAAGGCGCCGGGAAAGCCCGCCTGGGTGCACGCCACCGCGATGCGCTCCGAGCCCACCATGTTCGCGGGCCGCGACCAGGTGAACCCGCTCGCAGCTAGGATGAACGCCGCCGATCTGTACAAGAAGGCGCGCATCACCAACCCGCGCGCCGAGATCGACTGCGCGGAGATCTACGTGCCGTTCTCGTGGTTCGAGCCGATGTGGATGGAGTCGATGGGCTTCGCCGAGGAAGGCCAGGGCTGGAAGATGACCTACGAGGGCGCGACCGCGATCGACGGCGATCTGCCGGTGAACATGTCGGGGGGCGTGCTGTCCTCGAACCCGATCGGCGCCTCGGGCCTGATCCGCTTCGCCGAGGCCGCGATGCAGGTGCGCGGCCAGGCGGGCGAGCACCAGGTCGACGGCGTGCGCAAGGCGCTCGGCCACGCCTACGGCGGCGGCTCGCAGTACTTCAGCACCTACATCGTCGCCGACCACAAGCCTTAGGAGGCGCGAATACCGTGGCAGACCATGGCTTCTGGAGCTACGCGCAGCGCGACCCGTCGCGGCTCGCGTTGATCGCGCCCGACGAGCGTGCCTACACTCGCGGCGAGCTGTTCGCGCTGCAGAACCGGATCGCGAACGGCCTTCGCGCGCTGGGTCTGCGACAGGGCGACGCGGTGGCCGTGGCGCTTCCGAACTGCGCGGAGTTCTTCGCGCTGAACCTCGCCTGCGCGCAGTCGGGCTGGTACCTGGTGCCGATCAACTGGCACCTCGCGCCGGCCGAGATCGCCTACATCGTCGCCGACAGCGAGGCGAAGGCGTTCATCGCATCGGACCGAATCGCCGACACCTGCCGCGCCGCGGCCGACGAGATCCGCTTCCCCGCTTCGGGGCGATTCGCGATCGGCGCGATCCCGAGCTTCCGTCCCTTCGACGAGCTCGTCGCCGGCCAGCCCGAGACGCTTCCCGCCGAGCGCGCCGCGGGCGCGGTGATGAACTACACCTCGGGCACGACCGGAAAGCCCAAGGGCGTGCGCCGGCCGCTGCCGCCGCTCGATCCCGACATCATCGCGACGCTCTTCACCGGCTTCCTGTCGATGTTCGGGATCAAGCCCGAGGACGGAAACGTCCACATCGTCGGCTCGCCGCTCTACCACACGGCGGTGCTGGTCTTCGCGTCCTCGTCCATGCACTTCGGTCACCCGGTGGTGCTGATGGACAAGTGGACGCCGGAGGACTGCCTGCGCCTGATCGACAAGTACCGAGTCACCACGAGTCACATGGTGCCGACGCAGTTCCACCGCATGCTCGCGCTGCCGCCGGAGGTGCGCGCGAAGTACGACTGCAGCTCGACCCGCACGATGGTGCACGCGGCAGCGCCCTGCCCGCCCGACGTGAAGCGGCGAATGCTGGACTGGTGGGGCGACTCGATCTTCGAGTACTACGCGGCCACCGAGGGCGGCGGCACGCTCGTCACGCCACAGGGGTGGCGCGTGCACCCGGGCACGGTCGGCCGCGCCTGGCCCGGCGCCGAGATCAAGATCTTCGACGACGCGGGGCAGGAGCTCCCCACCGGCCAGCAGGGCACGGTGTACATGCGCCTGGGGCAGGCCGACTTCGAGTACCACAAGGACAGCGAGAAGACGCGCAAGAACCGGATCGGCAACTACTTCACCGTCGGCGACGTCGGCTACCTGAACGACGCGGGCTACCTGTTCCTGTGTGACCGCAAGATCGACATGATCATCTCGGGCGGCGCGAACATCTACCCGGCCGAGATCGAGAACGTGCTGCTCGGCCACCCGAAGATCGCCGACGTCGCGGTCTTCGGGATCCCCAACGCCGACTGGGGCGAGGAGGTGAAGGCCGTGGTCGAGCCCGCCGCCGGCGTCGAGCCGGGCCCACAGCTCGCCGCCGAGATCCTCGCCTTCTGCGCCGACAAGCTCGCGAAGTTCAAGCTGCCCCGGACGATCGACTTCCTCGCCGAGCTCCCGCGCGACCCCAACGGCAAGCTCTACAAGCGCAAGCTCCGCGACCCCTACTGGGCCGGCCGCGAGCGCGCGATCTGATGCGCGGCGACGCGGAAGACACGATCGAGATCACGCAGCTCCTCTACCGCTACGCAGTCGCGATCGACGCCAAGGACTGGAAGGCGCTCGAGCGCGTCTTCACGCCCGACGCGCGGATCCACTACGCGGTCGCCGGCGGCATCGATCTGCGCTTCCCCGAGCTCGCCGGCTGGCTCGCGCACGCGATGTCGATCTTCAAGTCCACGCAGCACGTGATCACCAACCCGCTTGTCGAGCTCGCGGGCGACGTCGTGCGCTGCAGCTCCTACCTGACCGGCACGCACGTTCAGGTGCGGATCGATTCGGGCGAAGAGGTCCTGGTCACCGAGGGCAGCCGCTACGACGACGAGCTCGTGCGCACCCGCGACGGCTTCCGCATCTGCTCGCGCCGCCTCGAGCGCATCTGGCTCGACGGCCGCTACCAGGGGCCCGATCAGATCCGGCTCTTTCCGACGACGTGAGCTCGCGCCGCGCGCGCTACTCGCCGGCCGCGCGCGGCGCGACGCGGTCCGGGAACTCGGCGAGCAGGCCGAAGCCGACGGCGAGGAGGACGGGGCCGACGAACATTCCGAGCAGGCCAAGGCTGGCCAGGCCGCCGAGCACGCCGAGGAAGACGAGCAGGAACGGGATGCGCGTCGAGCCGCTGATCAGGAGCGGGCGCAGGAAGTTGTCGACGGTGCTGACGATCAGCGCGCCGTAGAGGGCGAGCGCGATCGTCGCGCCGACGCGGCCCTCGAAGTAGAGCCAGACGCAGGTCGCGCCCCAGATGATGGCCGGGCCGCCCGGCAGCAGCGCCGTCAGCACGGTCGCGAAGCCGAGGAAGACGGCCGACGGCACGTCCAGCACCCAGAAGCCGAGCCCCGCGAGCGCCCCTTGCACGATCGCGGTGCCGAGCAGGCCGAAGACCACCGCACGCACGATCGCGCCCACGTGGTCGACTAGGCCGGGGTCGTTGCTCGGCATCAGCAGCACGGCCAGGCGCCGCGCCTGCGTGCCGACGCGCTCGCCGTCCAGGTAGAGCGCGAAGAGCACGACGATCGTGATCAGGAAGTCGAGCAGGTTGCGCGCGATGCCGCCCGTGATCGTGACCGCGCGCGACGACAGGTCGCTGCCGTAGCGGCCGATCCACTCGCCGAGCCCCGCGTGGCCGAAGAGCGTGTTCTCGCGCAGCTCCTGCAGGCGCGAGTCGAGCCAGGGTCGAGCGGTCACGAACTCGGGGAACGGCCCCCCCTGCGCGGCCCAGTCGCGAAGCTGCGCCGCCACCTGCGTGGCCTCGGTGGCCAGCACCACCAGCAGCCAGCCGACTGGAATCGCGACGATCGCGGCCAGCACGAGCGTGAAGAAGCCCGCCGTGAGCGCCGGGCGCTTGGTGAGCGCGCGCGCCCGCGCGTAGACCGGCCAGGTCACGTACGCGGTGATGGCCGCCCAGGCTCCCGGCACGAGGAACGGCCGCAGCACCCAGAGCGTGGCCACGAGCAGCGCCAGGCCAACGAGCACGCGCGCGACGACGAGGCCCGCGCCCTTGCCTGGCTCGTTCATGCGGCGAGTATCCCGCTTCGCGCGGCGTCCGGCTAGCGCGGCGACTCGCCGAGAAGCTTGCGCGCGAGCGCGAAGTTGTGCGGACCGCTGCGGCGGAGTCGCTCCGCGAGCTCCGGGTCGAGCGAGGATCGCGACGCGAGCGCGTCGAGCTTCGAGGTCCAGGTCGAGAGCAGGTCCGCGAACTCCGGCGTGTGGCACTCGACGCAGCGAGCCGCGAGCGCGGCCGGGCGGTTCGCGGCGCGCGTCGGTCCATGGCAGTCGGCGCAGGCGACGCCCTCCGCGTGCACGTCCGGCTCGACGGGGGAATCCCCGAAGCGCCCGGCGAGGAGCCGCTCGGCATCCTGGTGACAGTCCCTGCACTCGCGCCCCTGCGCGCGGAAGCTCTGGTCCGCGTGGCAGGCGCCGCAGTCCAGCTTCGCGTGCAGGTCGTCGAGCTCGAAGCGCGTGTCGCGGGCGTGGTCGAAGTCCTGGCTCCAGCCCGACTCGGAGTGACAGGAGCGGCAGCCGTTCTCGGAGCGCATCTTGCCGCGGTGCGGATCCTCGTGGCAGGTCGCGCAGTCGGGATCGGCGGCGCGACCGGGCGCCGTGCCGGACTTCCGCTCCTGTTTGCGTCGCTCTTCGGTGTGACAGCTGTCGCAGGCGACCGAAGCGTGCGCGCCGCGGAGCGAGAAGTGCGTGTCGGCGTCGTGGTCGAAGCTGCCGCGGCGAAGCTGCGCCGCGCGAAAGCCCGACTCGCGATGGCAGGTCGCGCAGTCGCGGGCCGCGAGCGGGTGCTCGGGATCGCGCGCCGCGAGCGCGGGCGCGGACTCGTCGAGCGCGACCTGGCGGATCTTCCCCAGGTTCTCCGGCGCGCGCGGGCCGCCCGCGTGCGGATCGACGTGACAGTCGGTGCAGCTCGCGAACGGCACGCCTTGGTAGTGGAAGACCTTCTCCGCCCGGCCCGACGCCGGCAGCGCGAGGTGGCAGTCCTCGCACTTTGCCGTCTGGTGCTCGCCGCGAAGCGGAAAACGCGACAGGTCGTGCTGGAACGAATCGCGCTCGAAATCGATCAGCTCGGCGTCCGCGCCGCGGTGCTCCGCGTGGCAGGTCCGGCACGGCTCCTCGAACGTCGCGTGCCAGCCGAGCTTCCGCTGCGCGCGGGCGCCGATCTCCTGGTGGCAGGCGACGCAGCGCGCGTCGATCACGTGACTCGCGCTGCCGTGGCAGTCGAGACAGCTCCCCACACCTGCTAGATCCGCGTGCGCCGCGGAGAGCGGGCCGGGATCGAGCGCGCCGCCGAGAAGACGGTCCGCCGCGGCGACGATTCCCGGCTCGGGGGCCGACTCGAGCGCCGGCTTCTCGACCGGCGCCGCGTCGCTTCGCGCGCCCGAGCGCAGGAGCAGTAGCGCGAGCAGCGCGGGCACGAGCACGATCGCCGCGAGCAGGACCAGTCGGAGTCTCACGGCTCGCCCCGCCCGTCGCGCTCGACCGAATCGAGCCAGCGCGAATGGTGGTGCGCCGCCCAGTCGCGATCGACGTCGCCGCGGACCATCGCGCGCAGCGCCGGGCGCGTGCTCGGATTGATCAGCGCCATGAACAGGTGCACGGCGAACGCGGGGATCCAGGCCAGGAAGCCGCTCACGTGCACGACCAGCGCGAAGAAGGAGCCGGGCTCCCACCACAGGTGCATTCCGGTCGCGATCATCGCTCCCGAGATCGCGGCGACCGCGAGCGCGTTCAGCTTCTGCCCGGCGTTCAGCTTGTGCTGCGCGGGGAGCTCGGCGCGGCCCAGCATCGCGAGCGGCTGCTTCACGAGCCAGACCAGATCGTCGCGCCCGAGCCGCGCGGTCTCGGACAGATCCGCGAGCCAGGCGCGCCGGTCGCCGGACAGACCGATCAGCCAGGGCGCGGTCAGGATCACCACGCCCGCGATCTTGTGGGTCTCGATCAGGCGGGCGATCCAGACGCCCGAAAGACCCAGCTCCGCACGCGCGAGCAGAAGCGCCCCGCTCGACGCGAGCGTGAGGAACGCGAGCGCGAAGGTCCAGTGGAACCAACGCGTGGTCCGGCCGAAGCGCGGCACGCGGCGCGGAGTCACTTCGGCCCCTGCGCCGGCTTCGGGGCCAGCCGCTCGTAACTGCCGCTGCGCGGGTCGCGCCGCTCCAGCACGACCTCGCTCTCGGGGCCCGCCCGGAGCTCGAAGCGACGCTCCGCTCCCGCGGGAATCGCCTGGTCCAGCGCCGCGCGGAGCCGGATCACATCGTCGCCGGCGCTAAGCCGCACCTCGCGCGGACCGAAATTGCCGGTCGGAAGCGCGTGCGGCAGGCCGTTTCTCACGTCGACGATCCAGCGCTCGCCCTCGCGGCGCGCGACGAGCTCGATGTCCTCCCAGGGCTCGAGCGGAACGCCGAAGCGATGGCGGCGTCCGTCGATCGGGCTGCCCAGCGCGACGAGCACGCGCGAGTACGGCCGGGACGCGTCGTAGCTCTCGATCGTGCGGTGCACCGACGGCATGTGGCAGCCCTGACAGGTCTCCTTCTCCGAGCCGTCGCGCCTGGCCGGCGACTCGCGGTACTGCTCGAGCGCCGCCTCGTGGCAGGTGCCGCAGAGCTCGGGCTTGGCGAAGAGCTCGTCGACCGCGATCGGGTGCACCTCGACCGGAGAGGTTCGCGCGTGCGGGCCGCGCATGGTGAGCGGGGCCGCGTCCGGCATCAGGTGACAGCTCACGCAGGTCACTCCCTCCTCGCGGTGATCCGCGCGAAGCGCGATCTCACCCTTGGGCCCGAGCGGAGCGGGCGCGTGACAGCCGACGCACGCCTCGGCCGAGTGATCCGCCGTGAGCGCGGCGAACTGCTTCGAGGTCCAGGCGACCGCGTGCGGCGAGTCGGACCACTCCTCGACCACCTCGGAGTGACAGCGGCGGCAGTCCTCGGCGACGGGGAGCTGCTGCTTGTCCAGGCTGAACAGCAGGTCGTCCGCGAACGGAACCGAGAGGCTGCAGCCGGCGACGAGCGCAAGCGGCGCGACGAGCCAGCGGCGGCTTCGCGACTCACGCGCCACGCGGCACCTCGAGCGCGTTCCTTCCCCAGACCGCGAATCCGATCGGCAGCCGCAGCAGCACCAGAGTCAGTCCGTAGACGAGCGAGTACGCAAGCCAGCTCGACGCGGGGCCGAAGCCAGCGAAGAGCGCGAGCATGGCGGCCTGGGCGGTGCCGATCCCGGCGGGCGAGATCGGCAGCGCCGCGACGCTCTGCACCAGCGGCATTCGCGCGAGCACGTCGAGGAACGGCACCTCGAGCGCGAAGCACGGAAGCGTGAGCCAGACGAAGAGCGCGAAGCTCGCGTAGAACAGACCGCGAAGCGCGACCACTCGCAGCAGGTCCCGAGCGCGGAACCCGGCCACCGCTGCGGCGAGCTTGCCTCGGCCGAAGCGCGCGACGCCGAGTCGCGCCGCGATCAGGACCCCGGACGCGACGGCCGCGATCCCGAGCAGGATCGGCCGCAGCAGGATCGCGACGGTCCCGCCTGCGGAGAGCGAGCCGAGCGACGCGACCGTCGCCAGCGCGACCAGATCGCAGGCGTAGTGCGCGAGCATGGCCGCGGAGAGGCTCGACACCGCTGCGCCGGTGCTGCGCCGCAGACCCGCCACGAGCGCGACGTTCGCCAGATCGAACGAGACGACCATCCACGGGTACGTCGCGGCGCGCGCCAGCGCCATCTCCCGGAACGAGAGCGAAGCGCCCACCCGCGCGAACACCCCGCGCAGCACGAACGCGTCGAGCGCGAGCCAGACGGCGGTGAACAGGATCGCGACCGGCGCATAGGCGCCGAGCTTCGCGGCCCCGAGCGCGGCGAGCGTCGCCTCGCGATCGACGCGCGCGAACAGGATCGCGAGGATCGCTGCGGCGGCCAGCCAGGGAAGCGCGGCCCGCGTCCGCTTCATGACGCGAGGAATCCCACGCCGTGCACGTCGAGACAGGCGCCGTTCACGCGCACGCCCGCCTCGCTGGCCAGGTAGACGGCGGCCATCGCGACGTCCCACGGCAGCGCGCGCTGCGGAGCCGGAGCGCCGCGCGGCGCAGCGCCGTCGATCCCGAACCTGCTTCGTGCACGTTCCCCCCTTCGCTCTGCGATGCCATCGCGCCGGGCGCCCGTCAAGGCGAGCGCGCTTGCGCGGCACATGGCGATGGCGGACTTTGCGCGGCGTGGACGCGATCGACCCGGGCCTGCTCTCGAACCGGCTGCCGCAGATCGAAGCCGTGCTCGCGCGCCTCGCGCCGAGTGCCCGCGAGCGGCTGCTCGAGCCGCTGCTCGCGTTCGTCGCAGATGTTTCAGAGCCCCTGCTGGCGCGAATCTCCGCGGGAACCGCGCTCGGCCTGATCGGCGATCCGCGGATCGATCCGCTCCGGCCGCGGATGTGCCGAGTGCCTGCGGGCCGCTTCTGGATGGGCACCGACCTTGCCGAGGTGGCCGAGCTCGCGCGGAGGTGGAACGTTCCGGAGGCGTGGTTCGAGAAGTCGACGCCGCGCCGCCAGGTGGAGCTCGACGCGTTCGAGATCGCCGTCCATCCCGTGACCGAAGCGGAGTGGGCGCGTTTCCTGGCGGAGACGGGCGTCGACGAGATCCCCGCGCACTGGCCGAGCGGCGTGCCCGCGCGCGGCCGCGCGAACCACCCGGTGTTCGGCGTGTCGTGGCAAGCGATCCTGCTCTACGTGGAATGGCTCTCGGAGCAAACCGGAACCACCTTCCGGGTGCCGACCGAGCCCGAGTGGGAGCGGGCCGCGCGGGGCACCGACGCGCGCGCACACCCGTGGGGCGAGGCGTTCTCGGCTTCGCGCTGCAACACGCGCGAGGGCGGGATCGGGGGCACGACACCCGTTGGTGTCTATCCCGACGGCGCCTCGCCCTGCGGCGCGCTCGACATGGCGGGGAACGTCGAGGAGATCGTCGCCGATCTGTACCGACCCTACCCGGGCTCGAAGTTCGCGGACCCGGATTACGGGAGCTACCGGGTGACGCGCGGCGGGGTCTACACGCTCGACGGAGACCTGGCGCGCTGCGACCGACGCCACGGAGCCGCCTTCGCCGGGCCGACCGGCGTCAGACTCGCGCGCAGCGCCGCGCACGGGTGGCAGGGCCGCTGAGGTCTGCGCCTCCGGGCGCTAGCCCGCGAGCGCTCTCGAGAGCGCGCCGACGCTCGAGCGGATCCTGCGGGGACCGCGCGAGCGCAGTGCGGGAACCAGCGAGGTGAGCGCGTCGACCGCCGGAAAGCGCCCGACCAGCGCGGAGTGTCTGACGCGCGCCAGGCGATCGCGGTCCGGGTAGGCCGCGACGAGCACACCGAGCAGGGCCCCTGCCCGCGCGCCGGCCGCGCGCTGAAGCGACGCCACGAAGCCCGCGATCTCGACCGCGATCAGCGTCTCGACCCGCCGTGGGTCGGTGTAGGCGTACTCGAAGTCGAAGCTCACCCACTCGCCGGCGCGATCGATCAGATGTTCGAAGCCGGGATGCGCCTGGATCAAGCCCGGCTCGCGCAGCCTCTCGGCGAGCGCGTGTCGGCGGCACCACTCGGCGCCGAAGCGGGAAAGCCCCGCTTCGAGTCGCTCGATCGAAAAGCGGGCATCGCGAAGCTCCGAGCGAACCGTCTCGCCGTCGATCCGCTCCAGGACGAGATAGGGCCGATCGTCCGATTCGGGAAGCGGAAGATCGAGGATCTCGGGAACGGCGAAACCATGCCACCGCCAGAGTCCGAGAATCCTGGCGTCGGTGTCGCGCCGCGTGCGCGCGGCCAGGCCCGTCTTCGCGACCAGAAAGCGGTGGCCGAACGCGCGCGCCAGCGTCGGGAATCGCGTCCGCTTGCGCCCGTACAACTTGACGATCACGGGTCTGCCTTGAATCTGTGTCGAAACCACCTGGTGTCGGCCGTCGCCTCTTCTGGAGATCGCGAGCAGGGTTCCGTCGAGACCGGCGACGCGGATCGGCATGCCGACGCCCGAAGTCATCCGCGGCCCAGCATGGTGTCCAGGCGCGCGGCGATGCGGTACTTCGACGAGCTCTTCTGGGCGCGTTCGCGGAAGGCCAGGTCGAGCTTGCGGCCGAAGCGCACCAGCGGATTCGGATCGGCGAAGGCGAACTCGCGCGTGTAGGTGAGCAGATCGCGGCCCGGATAGTGCGCGACGGTCTCCTCGAGAAACGTGTCGAACTCGTCGTGGACGGTTCGCGCCATCGACTTCAGGTAGCAGAGGATCTCGCGCGCGACGATCTCCTTCACGCGATCGCGCGAGCGGAAGCAGGTCTCGAAGTCGAAGAACAGGAACTCGTCGCCGACGATCATCACGTGCTTCAGATCGCCGTTCTCGTGCACGAAGCGCGGCTCGCGGCGCTCCACGGCGAATCGATGGCGCCGGTGCCAGACCGGCAGGAAGCGACGCCACGTTTCGAGCCGGGTCGCGATCGGGATGGTCCGGTCGGCGAAGTAGTTGACGAAGCGCGGCGCGTCGACCCATTCGAAGAGCGCGTAGCCGTCCGGCGGCAGGCCCTCTACGCGGTCGTAGTAGACGTTGAAGACGCGAAATCCAGCCTCGCGCCAGAGCCGGATGCAGTCGAGCTCGGTCTTGCGCCTCGACCAGGGCATGACCGCGGTCTGGTTGGCGACCAGCAGGTTCCCCGCGCTCTTCCAGCGGTAGCGCCACATCGGCAGGCTTCCGTAGTAGACCTTCAGCACCGCGAAGCCGCCCTGGTAGGGCACCTTGTAGAGGAAATTCCCGTTCTTCAGCAGCAGGTACTGCTCGAGGTTCTCGAAGCGAAGCACGGGCGACGACTCCATCATTCGCGGAGTTAAGCAAAACCCGACCGGATCCGCCGCAGTGGCTGTGCTCAGCCAAGACGGCTCGTCGCGATCCAGAGCCGGTCGCCGAGCCAGGCCTCGACATGACACCGGCTCGTGTCCTCGCTGGCTCGGAGCTCCACTTCGAGCCCGACGGCCTCGCTCTCGACGGCTCCGGCGCAGACGAGCAATAGCCGCGCTTCGCGAGGCGCCCGGACTCGGACGGAGCTGCCCTCGCGGGAGACCTCGAAGGAGTCCACCGGCGCGATCCCCTCGAAGGCGACGTAGCTCCGGCCCTCGCGCAGCGCCTCCAGGATCGCGGACGCGCTTCGCTCGCGAACGCGCACGTGGGTGGTGAGCAGGCGGAACGTGTCGCGGTAGCGGTCGATCGTTCCGCCAAGCGGCCCGAGCGCGCGGAACTTCGCGTGCGCGTCGACGCCACCGACGATGCTTCGGGCGCCGGGCAGCTCGGACCAGCGCGCGAGATTCGCGCGCGGAGCGCCGAGCAGCGGGCGCAGCGCCAGCTGCGCGGGGAGCAGCAGGTGTCCGAGTGCGAGCCGGGTCGGCACCTCTGCGGCGCGCGCGTGCAGATTCGCGATCTCGATCCCGTCCGGCTCGGCCGCGGCGAATCGCGCCGGCTCCATCAGCGCCGAGCGCTCGATGTGCCCGACGAACGCCGCGCCGCCGCGCGCGTGGATCTCTTCGACCAGCGCGCGCGGCGCGCGAGGCAGGCGCGCCGCGTCGCTCACGCCGAGCGCGAGCATCGAGCCGCCCAGAACCGAGACTTCCCAGCCGGGGATCAGGATCACGCCGTCGATCACGCCGCTCGCCGGGACGCCCCGGGCGTTTCGCGTGTGCTCCGAGAAGGCGACCCAGGCGACCCCGGCTCCGTTCGCCGCATCGACGACTGCTGCGATGGATCCGTGACTGTCGTGTGACACACGGGTGTGCACGTGCACGACTCCGCGAAGATCGATCCAGCCGTCGCCGGCGGCAGCGCCGGTCTGGCGAGCCGAGCCGCTCGGCCACGGCAGCGAGGCGCACGCGCTGAGCAGCAGCGCCGCGATCACCAGCCCGAGTCGTTCGATCGAGTGCCGGATCACCACCCGGCTCCTATCGGACCGTGTCGGGGATCGTTACAGGACCGACCGGATCAAAGTGTGATCTGCGCACTGACGGTGCAGATTGGCCCGCTGTAGCCTCTGGCCACCCGAAGGATCGGGGGACGAGGAGGGTTCATGCTTCGAGGAGCTCTGATCGCGATCGCGGTTTTCGGACTCGCGGCCTGCGGGCAGCAGGGAGACCGCGGCACGCCCGAGGTGGGCGCCGCCAGAGGGGCGCCGGCCAACGAGTACGCGGCGACGTGTCTCGAGACGGCGGCCGCGCAGAACTGGGCCGAGGCCGCGCGACTCTGCTCGCTGGCTCTCGGAGCCGATCCGAACGACGAATCCCTCGCGCAGGCGCTCGCGGCCGCGAAGGCCGCACTCGCCGGGGATGCCGCC
The DNA here is from genome assembly GCA_016875225.1 of Deltaproteobacteria bacterium. Taxonomy (NCBI): domain Bacteria; kingdom Pseudomonadati; phylum Myxococcota; class Myxococcia; species Deltaproteobacteria bacterium. The sequence goes on along the minus strand of VGRW01000008.1, from coordinate 49,470 downwards.
GCAGAGGGTGTGGCCGAGCCGGCCGACGACGCGGCGGAGCAGGCGCTCCCGAACTGAGCTTCCTGCTCCGCGAGAGGCCGGAAGCTCCCTGGGACGCCGCCATGCCCGAGAGCCGGGCGGCATCCCAGGGAATTCTCCGGTTACTGGATGTTGAGCTCGACGCGCCGGTTCTGGGTGCGGCCGTCGTCGGTCGCGTTGTCCGCGACCGGGTTGGTCTCGCCGAAGCCGACCGCGCTGAGCCGCGATCCGTCGATCCCGTGAGTGGACAGGTACTCGAGCACCGCATTCGCGCGCCGCTCCGACAGACCCTGGTTGTAGGCGTCGGTGCCCACGCTGTCGGTGTAGCCGGCCACCTGCACGCGCACGTCCGCGTTCTCCTTCAGAGCTTCCACGCCCGCGTCGAGCACGCCCTCGAACTCCGGCTTGATCGTCGCGCGGTCGAAGTCGAAGTTGATGCCGCGGAGCACGATCGTCTTGCGGGTCGCGGCCGCGACGGAGACCGCCGAGCTGCCCGAGCCCACGGCGTCGTAGCTGTCGGTCGCGCTGCACTTCGCGTTGTAGTTACCCGCTGCGGTGTAGGTGTGCTTCGCGTTCTGCTCGGTCGACTTCCCGCCGTCGCCGAAGTCCCACGCGTAGCCCTTGATCGTGCCGGTCTCGGAGGTCGCGACGCAGCGGCACTCGACGGCGAGCGGAGGCGCGCCCGAGGCCGGCGTGCAGGTGGAGCGAACCGTCGGCGGGTTGCGCACGTCGTCCGGGGCACCCAGGGCGCAGAGCAGCGCGCCCGTCACCGCACCGGCGCCAGCGCCGATCGCGTAGCCGGCCTTCTGGTCGTTCCGGTGATCTTCGTTGTTGCGCCAGTCGGAGGCGATCGCGCCGATGCCTGCACCCGCCACGCCACCGAGTACCCCGCAGACGACGGGAGCCGCGTCTCCGAACGTGTCGTGCATGGTCGCGCAGCCACTCGTTCCGAGCAGCAGAACGCAGGTCAGGGCGAGGGAAATGACTCGATTCATGATTCAGGATCCTCCCGATGGGCTGATGGGGAAGCAGTGACGCCCGCATCCTGCCGCACAGGTGCTCACAGGCGCAAGAGGCACGCAGGTCGCCGCGGCCGACGCGCATGATGATGGGAATTGCGGGATTTGCAAGTACGGGTCCAGAATCACGCAGAAATCGTCCCCGATCCGTCGGGCTTCACTCCGCAGCGCTCGTTTCCGATCGAACGCATTGGCCTCGGAGGGCGGCCCCGAACCCGGGAGGCGATGGAAGACATATGCATCGAGCGACATCGAACAGCTTGCGGGCGCTTCGCGCGCTCGGCGTCGCGGGCGTGATCGCCCTGGCCATGCCCGCGGTAGCGGCGGCGGAGAGCTTCGACAGCTTCTGCGCGCAGTGGATGGGCAAGCTCGCGGCCCGCGAGCAGCAGAACCTGCAGAAGATCCAGTACGTGCCGAACGGCGGTCAGGTCGTCGGCGCCTACACCGGCTACGAGAAGGTGCCGATCCGCTGCCAGACGCGGGCCAAGCCAGGGGCACCGGGAGTCGGCACGCTCGTCTACAACGAGGTCCGCTACCAGAAGGCCGGCCCGACGGTGGAGGGCGCGAAGTCGAGCTCGCCGCAGGTCGTCGAGAAGGTCGAGATCATGGAGATCTTCCGCTTCGACGGCGCGAAGTGGAAATACTGACCGGACGACGAAGCGTTGCAGACCAAGGGGCGGCAGGCGCGACGGCGCAGGCCGCCCCTTTTTCGTCTCACGCGTCCGAGACGCGTTGACGTACTCCGAGGCGGGCGACCACAATCGCGCGAGCCACTCGAATCTCGGGGGTGAGGGATGAATCGCGCGCTGGTCTTCCACGGCAAGGCGGACGTCCGGCTCGAGTCTCTCCCCGACCCGACGCCGCCGGATTCACGCGGCGCGATCGTGCGCGTCGAGCGGACCGCGATCTGCGGCTCGGACCTGCACCTGTATCACGGCACGCTTCCGATTCCGCCCGGATTCACGCTCGGTCACGAGTTCGTGGGTGAGATCGTGGAGACGGGCCGCGACGTGCGTCGCTTCCGCAGCGGCGATCGGGTCATCGTCTCGGGCGTGATCGGCTGCGGTGAGTGCGGCGCCTGCGCCGGCGGACATCCGATCCGCTGTGAGCGCCATCTGACGCGCGTGTTCGGGAACTCGCGCGAGCTTCCCGGCGGACAGGCCGAGGCCGCAGCGGTCCCCGGCGCGGACGCCGCGCTGCTCCGCGTGCCGGACGGAGTCAGCGTGCAGCAGGCGGTGCTGCTCGCCGACATCCTGCCGACCGGCTACTACGGCGCGAGGAACGCGGAGATCCGCCCCGGGCAGACGGTCGCGCTGATCGGGCTCGGCCCGGTGGGCCAGTGCGCGCTCCAGTGCGCGCAGCTCTTCGGCGCGGCGCGGATCTTCGCGATCGACCGCGTGCCCGAGCGTCTCGCGGCGGCGCGCGCGGCGGGCGCGATCCCGATCGACGCGGCGCAGGATCCGCTCGCAGCGATCCTCGACGCGACCGGGGGCCAGGGTCCCGACGCGGTGATCGAGGCGGTGGGCGCCGACGAGACGATCCGGCTCGCGATCCAGCTCGTGCGCGTGGCGGGCGTGGTGTCGGTGATCGGCGTGAACGCGAACATGGCGTTTCCGTTCCCGATGCTGCTGGCGCTGATGAAGGACCTGACCTTCCGCATCGGCATCTGCCCGGTGCCCGAGCTCTGGAGCGATCTCGTGCCGCTGCTGCAATCCGGGCGGCTGCGCCCGGAGTCGGTCTTCAGCCACGAGCTGCCGCTCTCGAAGGGCTCGGAGGCCTACGCGCTCTTCGACGCGCGACGCGACGGCGTGATGAAGGTGATGCTCGATCCGAGCGCGTGATAGGCTCGCGCGCGCGTGAATCCGGTGATCGAGACGACGAGTGGCAAGCTCGCGGGCCGCACCAAGAACGGTGTCACGCGCTTCCTCGGCATTCCGTACGCGCGCGCTCCGGTCGGGGTGCGCCGCTTCCGACCGCCCGAGCCGCCCGAGAGCTGGGTCGGAGTCCGAGACGCCGACGCGTTCGGCGGCTCCGCGCCGCAGACCGCCTTCGGCGCCGGCGCGCTGCCGGGAACCAGCGTCGGAGCGCAGAGCGAGGACTGCCTGTACCTGAACGCCTGGACTCCGTCCCCTGATGGCGCACGCCGCCCGGTTCTGGTCTGGATCCACGGCGGAGGCTTCACGGTCGGGTCGGGCTCGCAGGAGAGCTACGATCCGACCGGGCTCGTCTCGCGCGGCGGAGTCGTCGTGGTGACGATCAACTACCGGCTCGGCGCGCTCGGGTTCCTGTATCTCGGCGCGCGCGGTGCCGCGGGGCTCGGCGCGCAGGCGAATCTCGGACTGCTCGACCAGATCGAGGCGCTCGCGTGGGTGCGCGACAACGCAGCCGCGCTCGGCGGCGATCCCGAGAACGTGACGATCTTCGGGGAGTCGTCGGGCGGGCGCAGCGTGGCCGCCCTGCTCGGCACCCCGGCGGCGCGCGGCCTGTTCCAGCGAGCGATCGCGCAGAGCGGAGCGGCCAGTCACCTGCACGACGAGGCGAGCGCGAGCGCGATCGCGATCGCGGACGAGCTCTTGCGCGAGCTCGGGATCGCGAGGGACGCGACGCGGGCGCTCCGCGACGTGCCCGTGGCAGTGCTGCTCGAGGCGCAGTCCAGAATCGTCGCGCGGCGCGTCGGCACGCCGGGCTGGCTTCCGTTCCAGCCGGTCGTCGACGGGATCGTGCTCCAGGAGCCGCCGCTCGACGCGATCCGGACCGGGCTCTCGCGCGACGTTCCCCTTCTGGTAGGGAGCAATCGCGACGAGTGGAAGCTCTTCGCGGCGATGGATCTGCGGCTGCAGAAGCTGGACGAGGCGGGCCTTCGCGCGCGGGTCGAGCAGCGCGTTCCCGGACGCGACCCGGAGCGCGCACGCGCGCTGATCGAGGGCTACCGCCGCTCGGGCGAGGCGCGCGTGGGAACTACGCCCGTCGACCTGTTCTGCGCGCTCGAGACCGATCGCGTCTACCGGATCCCGACGCTCGATCTGGCCGACGCGCAGCTCGCCGCCGGCGCGAGCGTGCACGCCTACCTGTTCACGCGGCCCGCGGCGCTTCTAGGAGGGGCGCTCGGCGCCTGCCACGCCGCCGAGATTCCGTTCGTGTTCGGCAACGTGCGAAGCGCGGCGGGACGGGCGTTCGCGGGTAGCGGCCCGGACGTCGAGCGACTCGAGGCGCAGCTCGTCGACGCGTGGTCCGGGTTCGCGCGAAGCGGCGCGCCGGGCGCGAGCTCCCTGCCCGATTGGCCTGCCTACACCGTGGAGCGTCGCGAGACGATGACGCTCGACGCGACCTGCGCGCTCGAGCTCGATCCCGGCTCCGCGACCCGGCGCCTCTGGGCGGGATTTCCGGGCAGGGCCACGTCGTGACGGCCCGATGACCCAGGCGGCGCAGCGGATCGAGCTCGCGGCAGTCGCGCTTCGGGACGCGGATTCGTTGCGCCGACCGCTCGCGGCATGGCCCGACGGCGCCGGGCCGCGCGACCTCGCCGAGGCCTACACCGTTCAGGATCGATTCGCCTCTCACCTCGGCCGCACGATCGGCTACAAGATCGCCTACATCAATCCAGCGGTGCAGCGGCAGCTCGGCATTCCGTCGCCGCTCTTCGGCCGGCTGATCGAGGGTCGCGTGGCGAGGAGTCCGGCGCGGCTCGATCCGGCGCGCTTCTCGAACCTGCTGGTCGAGACCGAGTTCTCGTTCCGCATCGCGCGCGCGCTCCCGGGGCGCTCCGCCCCGTTCGAGCTCGACGCCGTCGTCGACGCCGTCGGCGCCGCGATCCCGTCGATCGAGCTGGCCGACACTCGCTTCGCCGACTGGCGCAGCGTCCCGGCGCTGGACGCCGCGGCGGACAACGCGCTCGGATCGCACTGGGTCGGCGGCGAAGAGATCGAGGCGTTTCGCGCGCTCGACCTCGCGCAGCTCGAGGTGACCACGTTCGTGAACGGGCGCGAGGCCTCGCGCGGGCGCGGCGCGAACGTGATCGGATCGCCGCTCCTGGCTCTGCGCTGGCTCGCGAACGAGCTGCCGCGCTGGGGACGCGGACTCCGTCCGGGCGAGATCGTCACCACCGGCTGCTGCATGGACATCCTCGAGCTCGCCCCGGGCGACGCAGCCGAGGCGGACTTCGGCCCGCTCGGGCGCGTCCGCGTCGAGTTCCCGGTATCGGGTACGATGCGGCGATGAGCGAGACCGCGACAGGCACGGGGGACGTCCGGGGCATCCACGAGGCACGCGTCGGCGACTGGCTCGCGAAGCACGTCGAAGGCGCGCGCGCGCCGTTCCGATTCGAGCTGATCGCGGGCGGCCACTCGAACCTGACCTACAAGGTCACGGCCGCCGACGGCGAGCTCTTCGTGCTGCGTCGGCCGCCGCTCGGCGCGGTGCTCGCGACCGCGCACGACATGGGACGCGAGCACAAGATCGTCGCGGCGATCGGCGCGAGGACGGACGTGCCGGTCGCTCCCGCGCTCGGCCTCTGCACCGACGTCGCCGTGAACGACGCGCCGTTCTACGTGATGAAATTCGTGGCGGGCCACGTGATCACCGACGCGACGACCGTCGCCAGGCTGTTCTCGCCCGCGCAGCGGCACGAGATCGGCGAGTCCCTGGTGGGCGTGCTCGCGCGCCTGCACCTGGTCGATCCCGACGCGATCGGCCTCGGCGACCTCGGCCGCAAGGAGGCCTACCTGCCGCGACAGCTCAACCGCTGGCGCACGCAGTGGGAGAAATCGAAGACCCGCGAGCTGCCCGCCATGGACGAGGTGCACGAGGCGCTGGTCGCGCTGATGCCCGAGCAGAAGTACACCGGCATCGTCCACGGCGACTACCGGCTCGGCAACTGCATCACCGGCGCGAACGCGCGCATCGCCGCGGTGCTCGACTGGGAGCTCTGCACGCTCGGAGATGCGCTGGCCGACCTGGGCTACCTGATGAACAACTGGGCCGAGCCCGGCGAGGCCGGCGGCAGCGCCGCAGCAGCCGCCTCGCCGTCGGCCGCGGGCGGCTTCCAGACCCGCGCCGAAGTTCTCGCGCTGTACTCGAGGCTGACGGGCCGCCCGATCACCAACGTCGACTACTACCGCGCGTTCCAGTACTGGCGCCTCGCCGCGATCGTCGAGGGCGTGATGGCCCGCTACCTGAAAGGCGTGATGGGCGCCAACGCCGACACCAACGCGTTTCGCGCCCAGATCGACGGCCTGGCCAGCTCGGCGCTCACGCTCGTGCGCACGCTCGGCGGCGGCTGAGTACCGACCGAAACGCGATCGGATCGCGTCCTGCGTTCAGGCGTCGTCGAACGGATAGCGGCGCACGAAGCCGCGCTGGAGCTCGTTCTCGGGCGCGGAGCCGCGCATCGCGTCCGCGCCGCGAAGCTCGCGGATCGTGGCCTCGAAGCTCTCGCGAGTCGCGCGGCCGATCCGGATCAAGTGGATTCCCGCGACGGTCCCCGTGCGGCCGCGCCCGCCCCAGCAGTGCACGAAGCAGGGGCGGTCGAGCGCGAGCCTCGCGTCGATGAAGGCGAGGATCGCGCGCATCCCGGCGACGCTCGGAATCCGCTGGTCGACGATCGGAAAGCGCGCGCACTCGATCTGGAGCTCTCGCTCGCGCGCGAGCTCCGCTGCGATCGGCGCGTAGGGCGCGAACGCGGCCCCGTCGCGGTTGCTCTCTCGCTCCTCCATCAGGTTCACGAACGCGCGAATCCCCACGTCCAGGAGCGCGGCGACCTTGTCGCGCGCGATCCTCGGATCGAGGTCGCCCGGGTAGGCGCCGCCCATCAGGCGGCCCGGCTCGATCCACCAGGTTCGTTCAGGCAGGGCGCGCGGCGCGGAGCGCATCGGCGGTCTCCTCGATCAGCGCCCGCATCGCGAGCTTCTCGCGCCAGGCCGCGGGGATCGCGGACTCGCCGTAGAACGCGCCCGCGAGCTGACCGCAGATCGCGGCCGTCGTGTCGGCGTCCTCGCCCAGGTTCGCCGCGCGCAAGGTGGCGTCGCGATAGCTCGTCGTCTTGGCGAAGCAGAACAGCGCGGCCTCGAGCGACGCGACGACGTATCCGCTGCCGCGGATCTCGCGCTCGGACTTCGCCGTGTAGTCTCCTCGCGCAATCGCCGCGATCTTCGGCGCGAGCGGCGCGGCATCCCCGGGCAGATCCCTTCCAGCCGCGAGCACGGTCTCGCGATCTGCGCCGGCCAGCGCGCGCGCGAGCATCGCGCCGAAGAGCCGGCAGGCGTCGATGGCCTCGTCACATCCGTGTGTCGTTCGCGAGCTCTGGCCGCTCCAGTGGATCGCGGCGACCGAGTCGGGCGCATAGAACATCGGCACCGGCGCGAGCCGCATCAGCGAGCCGTTGCCGGCGCTGCGGGGATCGGTCGAGCCGCTCCACGGATCGCCACTCTCTCGGAAGCGCGCGAGCGCGTCGGCAACGGTCGTGCCGATGTCGAAGCAGCGACCGTTGCTCGACAGGTACCCGTCTCGCTGCCAGCGCGCGTAGCGCTCGATCTGATCGCGCGCGTCGAAGCCTCCGGTCTCGACCAGGCTGCGCGCGAGGCAGAGCGCCATGGAGGTGTCGTCGGTCCACTCGCCCGGACGAAGACGGAAAGCGCCGCCGCCGATCATGTCGTCGAGCGGGGCGAAGCTTCCGCGCGGCCTGAATTCGACCGACGTGCCCACCGCGTCGCCGCAGGCCAGGCCGAGAAGCGCGCCGCGGAAGCGCTCGCGTTCGCCGGTCAACACGCGCCCGCACAGAAGCGGAGACGCGCGGGCTGGCCCCGCTCTCCCACGACGATCGCCTCCTGCTCGCAGCGCTCTCCCAGCGCGAGCGCCTGCGGCTCGGAGATTCCCAGGATCAGGACGCTCCGCTCGGGCGTCCACTCGGCGCTCTCGCCGACGCCCTCTCCCTCGAAGAAGCGGAAGCCCTCGTGCTCGAGGCGCCGGACCAGCGCGTCGTGCCGCAGCGCGTTCTCGCCCGGGGGAAGCGCTTGCGCGCGCGGATTCCAGGCCGTGACGTACGCCCAGCTCGAGACGCCGCGGGAATCGAGCAGCTCGTCGAGCAGCGCATCGGTCGCGCCGATCCGGATCGCGACGCGACCGCCTCCGATCTCGGCTCGGAACTCGGTGCGTGCGAATGCGTCGTACAGCGCGCCCCGCTCGCTTGCCGCATAGCGCGAGGCCGCGCGCAGGATCGGCCGCCACAGAGGGGCGTCGCGCCGTAGTTCGATCTCGAGCCAGCGCAAGCGCGGATCCACCCCCAGGTACGCGGCCGGCACGCGGCCGCTCGCGACGGCGGCCCTCGCGCGCGCCGAGACTCCGGCCCCGCGGCAGAGCTCGGCGATCTCGCAGCGCAGCGACGTCGGATCGTGAAACGCCTCGTAGCCGAGGCTCGCTTCGGTCGGCGACCCGCTTCGCGGCGAGCCCAGGTCGAGGATCAGCGCGCGGCCGAAGCTGCGCAGCATCTCGGCGACGCGAGGCTCCGCATCGCTCGGATCGCTCGCGAGGCTTGCAGCTGCAAGCGCGGCCGCTGCGACGGGCAGCTCGCGCGCGTCAGCGCTCCGCGCGAGAACGAGAAGCGGGATCGCGGTCGAGTCGGCAGGCGTTGCGGAGTTCGTCAGTTCGGCGCCCCTCTCCTGCGGATCGCGCCATACTACCCGCACAGGAGGTGGAAGATGAAGATCCGCCGCGTCGTCACCGGTCACGATCGCTCGGGCAAAGCCGTGATTGCCTCGGACTCACAGGTCGAGGGAATCACACCGGGGCTTTTGCCCGGCTCGGAGTTCCACCGGCTCTGGGGCGCGAACCGCGCGCCGTCCTTTCCCGACGACGGCTCGCCGCCGGAGCAGAATCCCTACTTCCCGCCCGTCGGCGGCTTCCGCTTCGGAATGTTCACGATCCCGCCCGATTCGCACACACGGCCCGCGGTGGCCGACCTGCCCGCCGCGGTGAAGGAGCTCGAGGCCGCGCTGCCGGGGCTTGCGAGCCACATGGAGGCGGATGCGCCGGGGATGCACACCACCGCGACGATCGACTTCGAAGTGGTCCTCGAGGGCGAGGTCTGGCTCGAGCTCGACGACGGCGTGGTCGCACATCTGCGCGCCGGTGACTGCGTGGTGCAGAACGGCACCCGCCACGCCTGGCACAACCGCGGCCACGTGCCCGCGCGGCTCGCGGTGTTCCTGGTCGGGGCGCACCACGCGAAGTTTCCGGGAACCTGAGGGAGGATCCATTGCGCTTCAGCGTCTGGCCCGCGCCGATGCAGAGCTTCGCCGACGTGCTCGAGATCGCGCGGCATGCGGAGTCGACCGGCTGGGACGGGATCTACTGCGCCGACCACTTCATGCCCGATGGTGCGAACACGCGGGTTCCCTGGCCGGAGTGCTGGACGACGCTGGCCGCGCTCGCCGTCTCGGTGCCGCGGCTCCGACTCGGCCCGCTCGTGACCGGAAACACCTACCGCCATCCGGCCGTGCTCGCGAAGATGGCCGCGACGCTGGATCAGATCTGCGGCGGGCGCTTCGTGCTCGGCCTGGGTGCAGGCTGGCAGGAGAACGAGCACCGCCAGTACGGAATTCCGTTCTACACCGTGAAGCAGCGGCTCGAGCGACTGGCGGAGGCGTGCGAGCTGATCAAGTCGCTCTTCGCCAACGAGACGACGACGTTTCGCGGCGCGCACTACGCGCTGTCGAACGCGGTTCTGGAGCCGAAGCCGGTGCAGAGACCGCTGCCGCTCTTGATCGGAGGCGGCGGCGAGAAGGTCACGCTGCGGATCGCGGCGCGCTTCGCCGACGAGTGGAACGTCTGGGGCGACGTGGCGAGACTGCGCCACAAGATGGCGATCCTGGACGGCTACTGCGCCGAGCTCGGCCGGCCGACGCGCGCGATCCAGCGCTCCGCGGTGGCTCTGCTGTTCCTGACCGACGACCGCGATCTCGCCGAGAAGCTGCGCAGCCGGCCGATCGACCGGCCCTCGATCATCGGCAACGTCGACGAGGTGCGAGACATCGTCCGCGAGTATCGCGAGGCCGGCGTGGACGAGCTGATCGTGCCCGACTTCACGCTCGGCCCTCGCGATCGGAAGCTCGCGACGCTGGACCGGTTCATTCGGGAGGTTGCGGCGCCCCTTCGCTAGCCGGCCCCGTTCCGTGCCGCTCGTGGAAGCGCTCGCGGCGCTTCTTCTTCTTCTTCTTCTGCTCGCACCAGGCGGGATCGGCTTCGCACTTCGCCCTGAACTCGTCCCGGCGCTGCTTCATCCGCGCGCGCTGCTCCTCGCACTTCTGCGGATTCTGCTTGCAGAACTCCTGGCGCTGCGCGCGATCCCGCTTCGGGGAAGGGACGTCGTCTGCGAGCGCGGGTCCTGCGATCAGCAGAACTCCGACGATCGCCACGAACGCCAACGGACTTCGGTCGAGCCTCATGGCCTTGCTCCTCGTCGTCATCGGAACGGGCTCGATCCCGTCCCGATGGTGCAACCGCGGGCCACGCGCCCGGTTGCGAGGGCTCAGGCGTACTTGCGCAGGAACTCCTGCAGCGCCTCGTTCACCGCCTTCGCGTGGGTGAGGTTCGCGGCATGTTCCGCACCGCGCACGACGACGAGTCCCTTGCAGTCCGGAAGGCCGTCTCGCATCGCCTTGGCCGCGTCGAGAGCGAAGGCCGCGTCCTTGCTGCCGTGGACGAGCAACGACGGGCAGCGGACGTCCGCGAGGAAGGGAGTGAAGTCGTCGCGCGCGAGCATCGCCTCCCAGGGATGGGCGAACTCGCAGGGCAGCTTCGCCTGCCACTTGCCGATCCAGGGCTCCGCCTTGTACTTGGGCCCGAAGATCATCGTCGCCATCCGGGTGGCGATCTCGCCCACCGGGCCCTGCGCGAGCCAGCTGTCGGCGATCTCGCGCTGCGCATCCTGGACCTCGTCGTCCGGCAGCGCGGCGACCGTGCCGATCAGCACGAGCGACTTCACGCGCGGCGCGAACTTCGAGGCCGCCCGCAGCGACAGGAATCCCCCCTGCGACATCCCCACGAAGGCCGCCTTCTCGATTCCGAGGTGGTCGAGGATCCCGATCGCGTCGGCCGCGGAGTCGTAGTAGTCGAAGGGCCCGAGGCAGTCGCTCATGCCGTGGCCGCGCTGATCCCAGGTGATGCAGCGGAGCTGGCCCGAGAAGGCCTCGACCTGCGCGCCCCACATCGAGTGATCGAGCAGGAACCCGTGGCTGAAGATCACGGCAGGCCGGTTTCCCCCGGAGTCCTCGAAATAGAGGTCGTGGCGGTTCACGCTCGCGAAGGGCATCGGCAAGGCTCCAGCAGGATGAATCCCGAGGATAGCCATTCGAGACTCCCGCCGCCGTGACACCCCGAAGTGTCGGGTGTCCGCAGTCGGGGAATCAGAGGGACGGGGGCTGACTGTACGTGCCCGTCACGGTCCTCACGACGAGGTCGTCCCAATAGGTGATGCCCGAGCCGGCCTGGTACAGCGCGAACGCTCCGGTGTCGCTCGCCGCCGGCACGTCCGTCCAGCAGTCGGCCTGCCACCGACTCGGCTCGATCTCGGCCGGACGCCAGATCTTCGCGCGAAGCCGCGCGACACCGCCCGGCGCCGTGTGGCGTAGCCGAAAGCGATACCAACGGCCGCGCGAGATCCGCACCCCCGTCGACGGAGAGCCCGCGCAGGTGAGTTCGGGCTTTCCGAGCTGGTCCAGCGCGAACTCGCCAGCGCCGTCTCCACCGAGCAGGAACCCCGCGTTCAGGTAGGCGCTCGCGCGCAAGGCGACGCCCGAGGCCGTCGATCCGAGGAGCACCATGATCCGCCCCTCGAGCTCGTACGGCGCCCAGCCCGAGCTCTGGGCCCCGACGAAGCGAGAGACGCTCAGGCCATCGTTTGCGGGAACCGGCGAGCCGACCACGAGGTTCCCGTCCGAGAGTCCGCGAATCGCGAAGGCGCCGCGGTAATCGAGAAACCCCGGGTAGCGGCTCTCGTCGGCAGAGTCCTCGAAGTCCGCGGACCAGCCCGGCTCCGAGACCGTCTCGCGATCGCCCGTGAGAAGCACCCGATTGGAGCGCGCGGATTCGCGCCCGAGCGAGTCGTAGGACGTCATCTCGATCGAGAGCAACGGCGCGGTGCGATCCACGCCGCGCAGGCGCACGCTCACGACGCCGTCGGAGCCGGCCGCCGGGCGCCCCAAGTCGATGGCCGCGGCCACCAGCGGCCCCGGCCCCGAGCGAGCGATGTACGCCTTGTAGCCGGCGACCGCGCTGCCCGCCGCGGGGTACCAACGAAGCGTCACGTCTTGCGCGGCAGCCGAGCCGGCGAGCGCCATGAAGACGAGTAGATGGATCAGAGGGCGCAGAACCGAGAACGACACGATGAATCCCCCAAGCGATGCAGACCTGATCGCGACGAGCCGCTGATCTCAGGGGCGTGCCGCCCTACGGGGGCGACGTTTGCATCGGGTCGGATCCGGAGCCGTACCCTGGATCACAATCGTGGTTTTTTTCCACCGGGAATTTCCCGCGAACAGGAATCGAAAACGGGCGCTCGCGGCTGTGTGCCGTCGTCAGGGTTTTCCGGGCGGACCGAAGAGCCCCAGGAAGGCGCGCTCCAGCGGCTCCGCGGGTCGGTCGTCCTCGGCCGGCGCGGCGGTGCCCTCGTCGAGCGCGGGCTGATCGGCGTCGAGCTCCTGCAGCGCGCCGTGCAGCCACTCGTCGAGTCGCGCGAGCTGCTGCTCGAGTTCGCCGAGCCGCGAGGCGACGCGCACTCGGTGCGCGCGAAGCGCCTCGAGTGCGGCCGGGCCGTCCGGATCGCGCATCACCGCCACGACGTCGGGCAGCGGCATCTCGAGCGCGCGCAGCAGCCGCACGCGCAGCGCGTCGGGAAGCTGCTCGGGCCGATAGAAGCGGTAGCCGCTGCCGGGATCGACGCGCGCGGGCACGAGCAGCCCGAGGCTCTCGTAGTGGCGAAGCGCTCGGATCGTGAAGCCCGAGACCTGGGCGAAGCGACCGATCGGGATCCACTGGCTCATCCGGTCCCATGGTACAAGAGCGCGCGCGATGAACCGCTTGCATCTGTTCGAGCTCGAGGACCAACCGTGGTTCCCGAACGTGCTTCGCGACGCCGGCACGGCGTACCTCGCGTTCGCCTCGCGCGTCGCCGGACACGGGGCGGCGCTCGCGCCGAAGCTCGAAGCGACGCTCGCGGCGGCCGGCGAGACGCGGATCGTCGATCTCTGCTCCGGCGGCGCGGGCCCGATCGCGGAGATCGTGGCCTCGCTCGCGGACCGGAGCGTCGACGTGAGTGCGCTGCTCACCGACGCCTACCCGAACGAGGGCGCGCTCTCGCGCGTCTGCGCGCGCTCGTCCGGGCGGATCGACTGGCATCGCGAGCCCGTCGACGCGACGCGCGTTCCCCGCGAGCTCGCGGGCGTCCGGACGCTGTTCAACGCCCTGCACCACTTCCGGCCCGAGACCGCGCGCCGGATCCTCGCCGACGCCGCCGCTTCGGGCCGCGCGATCGCGAGCTTCGAGGTGATCGGGCGCGAGCCGCTCGCGCTGCTCGGACTCCTGCTCGCGCCGCTCTCGGTCGCGCTCTCACTCCCCTTCCTGCGCCCGTTCCGCTGCTCGTGGCTGCCGCTCACGTATCTCGTGCCGATCGTGCCGCTCTTCGTGCTCTGGGACGGGATCGTCTCGTGGCTGCGGATCTACTCGGAGCGCGAGCTGCAGGCGCTGGTCGACGCGCTCGAGCCGCGACACCGAGATGCGTACACCTGGGAGATCGGACGGATCCGCCTCGCGGGGCCGCCGATCCACGCGAGCTACCTGATTGGAGTGCCGCGAGCGGGTCAGAGCCCTTCGTAGAGCGCGTCGAGCAGGGCGCGCGGCCGCGGGTCCGCGAGCCAGGCGCCGGTGTGCATCAGGTTCATCACGTAGCCGAAGCCGACCTTCGTCTCCGGATCCGCGAGGCCGAGCGATCCGCCCGCCCCGCCGTGCCCGAACGTGCGCGGGTTGGGACCGAGCGGCTCGTTTTCCGGCGGAAGCATGAAGCCGAGACCGAAGCGGGAGACGAGCGCGAGCACGCGGTCCGGGCCGTACGACTCCTCTTCGCGAGCGCGCTCGATCGTGTCGCGCCGAAGAATGCGCACGCCGTCGAGCTCGCCTCCGCTGGCGAGCGCGGCGTAGATGCGCGCGAGCGCCGGAGCGGTCGTGTGTCCGTTCGCGGCGGGCAGCTCCGCCGCACGCCAGGCTCGGGTGTTCGGGCTCATCAGCAGGAGCGGCGGATTGCCGAAGGCCTTCGCGAGCACGCCGTTCGGCTCGGCCGCCATCCGCTGCATCAGGTTCGGCCCGTCGGTCGAGATCGGACCCTGGTGCAGCTCCGCGGTGCGCGCGTCGAGCTCTTCGGGAAGCCCGATCCAGAACTCCGCGCCGAGCGGCGCGGCGACGTGCTCGCGCACGTAGCGCCCGACGCTCATGCCGCTCACGCGCCGGATCAGCTCGCCGACGAGCCAGCCGTAGGTGAGCGCGTGATAGCCGTGGTCGGCTCCCGGCTTCCACCACGGCTCCTGCTCTTCGAGCGCGCGCGTCATGGTCGCCCAGTCGAAGAGATCCGCGGGCGCGAGCGGCCGGGTCACGGCCGCGAGTCCGGCCCGATGGTTCAAGAGCATGCGCACCGGAATCGAGGCCTTGCCCTTCTGCGCGAACTCGGGCCAGTAGCGCGCGACCGGCGCGTCGAGCTCCAGCTCGCCGCGCTCGACGAGCTGGTGCGCCGCGATCGCGGTGATGCCCTTCGTCGTCGAGTACACGTTCGCGAGCGTGTCCCGTCGCCAGGGACGCGTTCGCTCCCGGTCCGCGAATCCGCCCCAGAGGTCGATCAGCTCGCGCCCGTCGACGACGACGTTCAGACCGGCGCCGAGCTCGGCGCCGCTCTCGAACCCCGCCTCGAAGAGCTCGCGCACGCGCTTGAAGCGCGGGTCACAACGGCCCTGGATCTCGAGCTTCGCCATCTCGTCGTCCTCCCGGTGTCTCGCTTCGGCCAGACGACCTCGAGTGTACTACTCGGCGACGAAGGCGTTTCCGGCTGCTCCGACGAGGACGTTCTTCAGCACCTTTCCGGTCGCGTTTCGCGGCAGCGGCTCCGCGCGCAGCTGCCAGTGCGCGGGGACCTTGAAGGCCGCCAGCGCCTCGGCCACCCAGGCCGCGAGCTGCGCCGCGCTCACCCGGGCGCCCGGACGGGGCACGACGATCGCCTTCACTTCCTGGCCGAGCTCCTCGTGGTCGACGCCGACCACCGCCGCCTCGAGCACGTCGGGGTGCGCTTCGAGACGCTGCTCGATCTCGACCGGGTAGATGTTCTCGGCTCCGCGCAGGATCAGGTCGCGCGCGCGCGAATCGACGTAGAGCCGGCCCTGCTCGATCCGCCCGACGTCGCCGGTGCGAAGCCAGCGGTCCGCCGCGATCGATTCCGCGCTGGCCTGCGGGTTGCGCCAGTATCCGGCCATCACGAGCGGGCTTCGCACGCAGATCTCGCCGGTCTCGCCCTCGGCGAGCGCGCGCCCGTCGGCGCCGCGGATCTCGAGCTGCACGGTCGGCAAGGGTCGTCCCGCCGTGGTCGGGTGGCGCGCGAGCTCCTCGCCGAACGCGAGCGTCGCCAGCGCCGTGCATTCCGTCAGGCCGTAGCCGAGCCCGAGGCTCGCCTGCGCGGTCGGAAACACGGCTCGGATCTTCTGCTGCAGCTCCGGGCTCATCGGCGCGCCGCCGGAGCCGATGCTCGCGACGCTCGAGAGATCGTACTTGGCGACGTCCGGATGATGGACGACGCGATGGACCATCGTTCCCATCGGCCCCCAGGACGTGACCCGCTCGCGCTCGATCAGTCGCATCACGTCCACGGGATCGAAGCGTCCCGAGCGCCAGACCGTCTTCGCGCCGCTGGCGAGCATCACGATCGCGCCGGTGTACAGACCCGAGACGTGGAAGAGCGGCGTCGTCACGAGCGCGCAGGGCGGCCGTGCGGGACCGGTGGGAGCCCGCCCGTCGGCGGCCGCGGCCAGCATCATCCGCGCGCCGTGGAAGAACTGCAGGCCGAGCAGCGCGAGGATGTTGCGCTGCGTGTTCGTCGCGCCCTTCGGCCGGCCGGTGGTTCCGCTCGTGTAGAGGATCGCCGCGGGATCGTCCTCGCAGATCTCGACCTCGGCGAGCGGAGCGTCGTCGGCTCGCGCGAGGAGCCGCTCGAAGTCGCTCTCGATCTCGAGCACCGGCACGCGGAGCTCGGACGCGGACACTCGCTCGAGCCTGCGGCGATCCGCGATCAAGAGCTTCGGATCGCAGTCGCGAACGCCGTAGCGGATCTCGTCGCCGACCCACCAGCCGTTCAGGCCCACGGCGACCGCGCCGAGCGCCTGCGCGGCCCAGAACGAGAGGATCCACTCGGGGCCGTTCTCGGCCAGGATCGCGACGCGATCCCCCTTCCGGACTCCGAAGCGGTCGCGCAGCACGCCCGCCAGCTTCGCGACCAGACGCAGGTGCTCGTCGTACGAGATGCGCCGGTCGCGATGGACGAGATACTCCTTCTCTCCCTGCGCCGACGAGAGCTCGAGCAGACTGCGCAGCGAGCGCAGCCGGTTCTTGAACACCGGCATTCGCGCGCCGAGCACGTCTTCGACCGCGATCTCGAACGGGCCGCCCGGGCCGGTGAGGCGCGCCTCGATCGCCGCGAGATCCGCCATCAGCCCCGCGCCTTGCGGATCACGTTCGCAGCGAAGCCTTCGAGGTAGCTGCGTTTCTGCTCGAGCGTCGAATTCGGCCCGAGTGCGAACGTGAACGGGTAGCTCACCGTGCCGTGCGCACCCTGGTCCTCGAGCCGGCGAAGCACGTCGGGGTCGGGCGGCGTGGTGAGCGGCACGACGGCCTCGAACGGCAGCTTCTCGCGGCCGGCCTCGCGGCGCAGCCGCGCGAGCTCGGCGAGGATCCGCGCAGCCTCTTCGGGGTCGGAGCCGTTGCCGAGCCAGCCGTCGCCGCGCTGCGCGGTGCGGCGCAGCGCCGCGTCGCTCGCGCCGCCGACGTAGATCGGCACGCTCCGCTTCGGCTTCGGGCTCATCTGCAGGCGCGCGAAGTCGAAGAAGCGCCCGTGGTGCTCGACCATCCCGCCGGACCAGAGCGTGCGCAGCACGTCGATCGACTCGTCGAAGCGCGCGCCGCGGGTGCGGAAGTCGACGCCGAGCTGGTCGAACTCCTCCTTCATCCAGCCCGCGCCGACGCCGAGGACGAAGCGCCCGTCGGAGAGCAGGTCGAGCGTGGCGGTCGACTTCGCGACTTCGAGCGGATTTCGCAGCGGCAGGATGTAGACCAGCGTCGCGAAGCGCAGCCGACGCGTGACCGCCGCCATCGCGGCGATCGCGGCGAACGGCTCGGGCCACGGCGTCTCGGGCGTGAACCCCGGGTCTCCGTCGGGCGAGTAGGGGTACTTCGATTCGAGCCTGCCGGGAAAGAAGAGATGATCGGACAAGAGGAGTCCGTCGAAGCCGACCTGCTCCGCGAGCTTCGCGATCTCGATCAGCTGCTCCGGCTCACTGAACGATGCGGACTGCCAGAACTTCAACGGCGTTGCTCCTTCTCCGCGCTCGAGCCCGGATCGCTCGTCGCCAGCGGCCTCGGCGCGGGCCCGTAGATGCGATCGCCTTCCTTCGAGCCGTCGGCATCGGCGGCGCTGCCGACGCCGTAGAACGCGACGCGTCCGACCTCGCGCGCGGGCGCGATCCAGTCGAAGCTCCAGCTGCGTCCGCCCGCGTCGCCGACGCCGGTCCCGAAGTAGGAGTGGCTCATGTACTGGCGATCTCCGAACGTACCCGCGATCCGCTGCGTGTTCGCAGCGTCGGTCACCGCGAACGACCCCGCGCCCGTGAGCTTCGTCGCGCTCACGGCCGTCAGCTGGAAGCCCCAGCGTCTGCGCTCCTCGTCGGGGTGGCGCAGGTCGAGAACGAGCCGGTAGCGCTGGCCGGGGACGTAGCGCGCAGGAACTCCCGCGAGTGTGAGCCGGTCGCGGCCGTCGGAGTTCAGCGGAAAGCCGCCCTGGCACGAGATGCAGGTCGGCTCCGCCTCGAAGCCCGCGCCCGCCGGCACGCCCGTCGAGCCCGGCTGCGGACCGCTCGATTCGGAAGACGCGGGTGCCGCCAGAGCCAGGGAGATCGCCACCATCCCCGATGCGATCCGCGCGCTACGCAGCGAGAGAGAAACCCTCATGGAGAAGCTCCCTCTCGCAGCGGCTCTGCGAACCGACCCGGCGCCCTCCTCGACTCCGCCCTTCCCGTGCGACACCCGCGCCTTCTCGAGGCGGATTGGAACACGTTCCATTCCGGGCGACAAGCGCCTAGAGCGCCATTCCGTAGTCGAGCCAGATGCAGATGGAATGAGCGCTGCGCATTCCCGCGCGCTCCATGTTCGCCTGGCTGGTCCCACCGAACGGGGTCGTGCTGACGACGTAGCGGCAGCCGGCCGCAGCCGCGTCGCGCCAGCGGCGCGCGATCAGCGCGGCCTGGGCGCCGCGCCCCCGCGCTTCGGGAAGCGTTGCCGATACGCAGAGATAGCCCACGTCCCCGCGCACGTAGAGAGCGCCGCACGCGATCGGCTCGCCGTCGAGAATGGCAAGGTACCGCTCGAGTCCCGGCACGCTGAACCAGGCCTCGCGAAGCCGCTTCACGTCGGTCCAGAGGAATCCGGGCAGCGCGAATCCGCGCGCCCAGAGGTCGAGGAACAGGTCGATCTCCTCGAACGGCGAGGGTCGGATCGAGACGGACGACGCGCGCGGCGCGACCAACGCGTCGATCGGCGCGTACACCACCGTCTCGATGCGCTCGACGCCGACGCGCTCGATCGCGAGCTGCAGCGCGAGCGCGTTCGTGAGCTCCGCCGGGCCGATCTCGAAGCGCGCGCGAATTCCCCGCGCGCGGAAGAACGCGAGCATCTCTGGAATCGCGGCTGCGTCCTGGAGCTCGAGGCCGACCACGCGGTTGTACCACTCGACGATGGCGAGCTTGGCCGAGAGCGTCGCGGTCGCGTGCCCGAAACGGCGAACCTCGACCTCGAACGGGTTTCCCTCGAGCGCGGCCACGGCGCGCATGCCCTCGACGTGCAGGGCCTCGTGCGCGGCAGCGAGCTTTCGCGCCAGCGCGATCGAGATCGTGGGGGTGTCGGGCATTGCGGTCCTCGGCTCGGCGGGCAGATCCGGACTTCCGAGGTATCGGTGCCAGAAGCGCCTCTCTTGCTGCGACGCTGGTGTACAACGTCGCCGCTGCGCGAAATGACTAGGGGCGGCGCTCGGGAACCTCTACACCGATCTCTGTCAGGACTTCGGTCGCGTAGCTTCCCGCGGGGAGCGCGAAGCCGAGCCGGACGACATCGGCGTCGACCGCGAGCTGGGGCGGCTCCAGGAACGGAACGATCAGCGCGCGGCGATCGCCCGGGCTCGATAGTGCTCGGCCGCGCTCGAAGGAGCTCCAGTCCACGCCGGTCGACGCGCTCCAGGCGCGCTCCTCCGCGGCGATCGCCGGGCTCGGCGCGTACGCGTCGAAGCCCGGCAGCGGACCGGTCGCCGAGATCTCGAGCCTTCCCGGCGCCGCGCGCGCGGTGATCTCGGCCGCGTCGCCGGGAAGGCAGCGAAACAGCCCGCCCTCGCGGCGGCGGGCGACGTCGCCCGCGCGCAGCGTGTGCAGCAGCCCCGCCGAGCGACGCGCCTCGAGCACGGAGTTGAACACCGCGCTCTGAGCCGCCGACGCTATCAGCTGCGCGAAGCGCCGTCCCGCCTCGCGAAGCGCGAGCTCGGCATTTGCGGGTGCGCGGCGCAGCGCGCCGAGCACGCGCCCGGAGGGGCCGGGTCGAAAGCCGGAGGGCAGCGGGTCGCCGAGCTTCCAGCCGCCGGTCGGATCGATGCACAGCTCCACGGCGCGCGCGGTGTCTCCGCGCGCCCAGGCGATCGCGATCGCGACGTTCGCCGCGCCGGCGCCGAAGCGCTGCGCGCCGAACCGGTTCGCGACGCCGAGCTCCGTCGCGCGCGCGAGCGCCGCGCGAAGCTCCGCGAGACCCGCGTCCGGCGCGCCGCCGTCCGCGCCCAGACCGAGTCGGAATCGATTGCCGCGCAGCTGCCCGAGCCGGAGCTTGCTGCGGTCGCGCGAGGTCGCGAGCAGCGAGATTCGCGCGCCCGCGGGCGCCTCGATCCGCAATAGCGCCGCCTCGTCCGCGAGCCGGATGCTGAACCACTGCCGCGCGATCGCCACGCGATCCTTGCGGCCCGCGTAGCCGATGTCGCGCGCGGGCCGTCCCGTCGCACGGCTCAGCGCGTCGACGACCCGATCCGAATCGACGCCCTCCTTCTCGATCCACGCGTACAGGTGCTCGCCCGAGCCGGAGGGCTCGTAGATCGGCAGCTCGGTGACTTCGAAGTTCCTCGCCCCGGCCAGGAGTCGCATTCCCGGCCACGGTAGGTCAGCCGGGAACTCGCTGCGAACCTGGTCCCAGCAAATCGTCCGCCGCGTCGGCCACCGGCCGGCCGGCCTGCGCCAGAACGATCCCAAGCTTTGCCGGCAGCTTCGGCGAGACGTGCTGCCACACGCGTATGTCATCGAAATGTAATATGATTCCGGCTTCCACCCGTTACCGTCTGGAAGCCGAGATGGATGCCGCCGAGGGCTCGACAGCAGTCCGATTTCTCAATCGCGAGCTCTCGTGGCTCGACTGGAACTGGCGCGTGCTCGCGCTGGCCGAGGACCCACGGCAGAGACTTCTCGAGCGCGTGAAGTACGTCGCGATCGTCGGCTCCAACCTCGACGAGTTCTTCCAGGTTCGGGTGGCCGGGCTCCGCGCGCAGGTCGACGCCGGCGTGACCAAGCCCGCATCGGACGGGCGAACCCCGCGCGAGCAGCTGGCCGAGATCCGCTTGCAGGTGCTCGAGCAACTGCGCGTGCAGGAGGGAATTCTGCACAAGGAGATCCTGCCCGCGCTCGCCGAGCAGCGGATCCGCCTGGCCGCGTGGGCGGAGCTCGACGCGACCGACCGCAAGCTGCTGCAGACGGTCTTCGAGGAGCAGATCCTGCCGGTGCTCACGCCGCAGGCCGTCGACCGAGCGCACCCGTTTCCGTACGTCTCGAACCTGTCGCTGAACCTGGCCGTGGTGGTGCGCGACCCGGGCAGCGGCGACAGCCGCTTCGCGCGCGTGAAGGTTCCCGGGCTGCTGCCGCGCTTCCACGCGCTGCCCGACGGCGAGCGCTTCCTTCCGATCGAGCAGCTGATCGCGGCCCATCTCGACGCGCTCTTCCCCGGCATGGAGATCGTCTCGAATCATCCGTTCCGCCTCACGCTCGACGCGGAGCTCGCGCTCGACGAGGACGACGCGGACGACCTGCTCGAGGCGATCCAGTCCGGCCTGCAGCGCCGGCTGCGCATGAACGACGCCGTGCAGCTCGAGATCGACCGGAGCATGTCGACGCGCGTGCGCGACCTGCTCGTGGCCGAGCTCGAGCTCGAGCACGACGAGGTCTACGTGCTCGACGGGCCGCTGGGGCTCAACAGTCTCTGGGCGTTCTACGCGCTCGACCGCCCCGACCTGAAGGATCCGGCCTGGCTGCCGCAGACGCCGCCGCGGCTGGTCCCCAGCACCACGGCACCGGATCTGTTCACGGTGATCCGCGAAGCCGACGTGCTCGTCCACCACCCCTACGACTCGTTCCGAAGCTCGGTCGAGGCGTTCCTCACGCAGGCCGCGACCGACCCGGACGTGCTCGCGATCAAGCACACGCTGTACCGGACCTCGGGGCGCGACAATCCGATCGTGCGCGCGCTGATGCGCGCCGCGCAGACCGGCAAAGAGGTCGTCGCGCTGATCGAGCTGAAGGCGCGCTTCGACGAGAGCTCGAACATCGAGTGGGCGCGGCGGCTCGAGCAGGCCGGTGTGCATGTCGTCTACGGCATCGTCGGGCTGAAGACCCACGCGAAGATCGCGCTGGTCGTGCGCCGCGAGGGCAGTTCGATCCGGCGCTACTGCCACATCGGCACCGGGAACTACAACCCGACCACCGCCGACACCTACGAGGACGTGGGCCTGCTCTCGGCACGGCCGGAGCTCGGCGCCGACATCTCCGAGGTCTTCAACTTCCTGACGGGCTGCGCCCGGCCGAGCGGCTACCGGCGCCTGCTGGTCGCGCCCGCGACCCTGCGCTCGCGACTGCTCGACGAGATCCGCCGCGAGGCGGAGTCCGGGGACGGCCGGATCGCGATCAAGGTGAACAACCTGTCCGACGACGGGATCATCGACGCTCTGTACGCCGCGGCCCGAGCCGGAACCGAGATCGACCTGATCGTGCGCAGCATCTGCTGCCTGCGTCCGGGAATCGCCGGTCTCTCCGAGCGCATTCGCGTCCGCTCGACGCTGGGGCGCTTCCTCGAGCACTCGCGCATCCTGCGCTTCGGCCATCCCGATCGCACGCCGCGCTACTTCATCGGCTCCGCCGATCTGATGACGAGGAACCTCGACCGTCGCGTCGAGACGCTGGTGCAGATCGACGACCCGACGCTGCAAGCGAGGTTGGAGGAGATTCTCGCGGTGAACCTGGCGCCGAACCCGCTCTCCTGGTCGCTCGGTTCCGACGGGGTCTGGCGGCGCGACCCGCAGGCCGCGGTGCCGACCTCGCACGATCGCTTCCAGGACCTCGCGCGACAGCGAGCGATGGCCGACGATAAGGGCCGGTCGCGCGCGCCATAGCAGGGCCCGGCGCGCGCGCGTCGGGCGCACTACTCTAGTCACCGAGGGTGGGAGTGAAGATCTATCTGGTTCGCCACGCGAAGGCGCAGCGTCGCCTCGGCTGGGAGAATGCCGACGGCATGCGGCCGCTCTCGCCCGCGGGTCACGACCAGGCGCTGGGTCTGGTCGAGCGGTTCGAAGGCGTCGCGCTCGCGCGCGTGATCTCGAGCCCCGCGCTTCGCTGCCGGCAGACCGCGGAGCCGATCGCCGCGCGGTTCGGGCTCGGCGTCGAGATCGACGCGCGAATCGCGGAGGGAGCGAGCACCAGCGGCGCGCTCTCGCTCGTGCGGTCGCTCGGCGGCGAGACGGCGCTGCTCGCGTGCCACGGCGATCTGATTCCCGCGCTGGTCGAGAAGCTCGTTCCCGGCGCGCTCGAGATGGAGGGCGGAGCGGGCTGCCCCAAGGGCTCCACCTGGCTGCTGCAGGACGGCGCGGGAGGGCGCGCGAGAGCGTCGTACCTGCCGCCGCCCCGCGCCG
The DNA here is from genome assembly GCA_016875225.1 of Deltaproteobacteria bacterium. NCBI lineage: Bacteria > Pseudomonadati > Myxococcota > Myxococcia > Deltaproteobacteria bacterium. The sequence continues at coordinate 26,166 of VGRW01000008.1, read as the reverse complement.
GAGCCGCGCGGCCCGACGTCGACGCCCGGCGGCGGATCGCCGTCGTGGATCTGGGCAGCACCTCGTTCACGCTGCTGGTCGCCGACGTGACCGCAGACGGTCACATCGTGCGCGTCGCGCGCGAGCGCGAGATGCTCCGGCTCGGCGCCGCGCTCGCGCAGGAATCGAAGCTCTCCGACGAGCTCTGCGAGCGCGCGGTCGACGGCGCGCGCAGGCTGCGGCGCCTCGCGGACCGCGCGGGCGCGCAGGAGCTGGTCGCGGTGGCGACGTCGGCGATTCGCGACGCGAAGAACGGCCGCAAGCTCGCCGAGCGTATCACCCGCGCGCTCGGCAGCGAGGTGCGCACCCTCTCCGGCGAGGAAGAGGCACGCCTGATCTTCTCGGCGTTCCGGCGCCGCGTCGGCCTGGGCGACGAGAACGCGCTGGGGCTCGATCTGGGCGGAGGCAGCCTCGAGCTCGCGGTCGGCAACGCGTCCGGGCTGCGCTTCGAGACGACGCTTCGCCTCGGGGTCACGCGGCTGCACGGCGAGCTGGTGCGCTCGGATCCACTCTCCGCCGCCGAGGTGCGCGCCGTGCGCGCGCGCGTCGAGGATTCGCTCGATCCGATCGCCGGCCGGATCCGCGCGCTCGGGTCGGTGCGCTGCATCGCGGCGGGGGGAACCGTGCGCGCGCTCGCACGGCTCCTGCTCGGCGTCCCCGACGACGCGCCGAGCGCGGATCTGCGCGGCCTGCTGGTCAGCGCGGAGGACTTCGACGGTCTCGCGCGCAGGCTCGCGCGCTCGAGTCATGCCGAGCGCCTCGCGCTGCCTGGAATCGACGAGAAGCGCGCGGACCTGCTACCGACCGGAGCGGTGATCATGTCGGCCGTGCTCGCGCGGCTGGCGCTGTCGGGGCTGATGATCTGCGACTGGGGTCTGCGCGAAGGGGTGATCCTCGACGCGCTCGCCGCGCGCGCGTTCGAGCAGCCGCACGCCGGAGTGTTCCAGGCGGGTTGACCGGCTCGATTGGAACCCGTTCTAATGCGGGTCTTCTCGAGGAGAAGCCCGCATGTACATCGACCTCTCGCCCGAACTCGCGCTCCTGCGCGACCAGCTTCGCGGCTACTTCGCGAAGCTCATGACGAAGCAGCTCGTGGCGGAGCTCTCGGCGGGCGGAGAGGGCGGCGGCCCCGAATACCGCAAGGCGCTCGCGAAGATGGGCCGCGACGGCTGGCTGGGGATCGGCTGGCCCAAGGAATACGGCGGCCAGGACCGCACGCCGCTCGAGCAGTTCCTGTTCGCGGACGAGGTGCAGCGCGCGGGCTTCCCCCTGCCCTTCCTCACGCTCGGCACGGTCGGACCGACGCTGATGGCGTACGGCAGTCCCGAAGTGAAAGCGGAGATCCTGCCGCGAATCCTCGCCGGCGACCTGCACTTCGCGATCGGCTACTCCGAGCCTGGGGCCGGAACCGACCTTGCGTCGCTTTCGACCAGCGCCGTGCGCGACGGCGACGAGTGGGTGATCAACGGGCAGAAGACCTTCACGAGCCTGGCGGATTTCGCCGACTACATCTGGCTCGCCGCGCGCACCGACCCGACCTCGAAGAAGCACCGCGGGATCTCGATCTTCATCGTTCCGACCACCGCGCCTGGATTCAAGCTGACGCCGATCTGGACCATGGCCGACGTGCGCACGAACGCGACCTTCTTCGACGGCGTGCGCGTGCCGGCGCGCTACCTGATCGGCGGCGAGAACAACGGCTGGGGCCTGATCACGAACCAGCTGAACCACGAGCGCGTCTCGCTGTTTCCGATCGGCCCGTTCGAGAAGCTCCAGGACGAGGTCCGGGCCTGGGCGAGGAAGACGCGGCTCGCCGACGGCGGGCGCGTGATCGACCAGCCCTTCGTGCGCCGCAACCTGGCGAAGTGTCAGGCGGGCGGCGAGGCGCTGAAGCTCATGCTCTGGAAGCAGGCCTGGACGCTGACCCACTCGCGCCTGCACCCGGCCGAGGCCTCGACGGTCAAGGTCTACGCGTCGGAGTTCTTCGTCGAGGCGTACCGCGCGATGATGGAGATCTTCGGCGCCGCGGGAAAGCTCAAGGCCCGCTCGCCCGGTGCGATCCTGGCGGGGCGCGTCGAGCGAATGTACCGCTCGGCGCTGATCCTCACGTTCGGCGGCGGTACCAACGAAGTCCAACGCGACATCATCGCGATGGCCGGCCTGCAGATGCCGCACTACAAGGCATAGTGTAGAGATGAACTTCGCCTACAGCGACGACCAGAAGGCCCTCTCCGAGCTCGCGCGGAAGATCCTCGGCGACCGAGCTTCCCACGAGCGCATCGGGGAGATCGAGCGGAGCGGAAGCGGACACGACGCCGAGCTCTGGAGCGAGCTCGCGAAGGCGAATCTTCTCGGCGCGTGTCTTCCCGAGGCCTACGGCGGCAGCGGGCTCGGCGTGATCGAGCTCTGCTGCCTGCTGGAGGAGGTCGGCCGCGCCGTCGCTCCGATCCCGTTCTGGGCCACGCTCGCGCTCGGGGCGCTGCCGATCGCGGAGTTCGGATCCGCCGCACAGAAAGCCGCGTTCCTTCCGGGTGTGATCGCGGGGCAGGTCGTGCTCAGCGGCGCGTTCGAGGAGGCCGACTCGGACGATCCCACGAAGCCCTCCACGCGCGCGACGCGCGACGGCGCGTCGTTCAGGCTCTCGGGCACGAAGGTCTGCGTGCCGGCCGCGAAGCTCGCCGCGCGGATCCTCGTGCCGGCCAGCGTCGGGGGCGGACGCGTGGGTCTGTTCCTGGTCGACCCGAAGGGCCCCGGCGTGAAGCTCGAGATGCAGACGGCGACCAACCGCGAGCCGATCGCGACGCTGCGCCTGCAGCGAGCCAGGGTGAAGGCGCAGGACGTGCTCGGCACGTTCTCGCGCGGCAAGAAGATGATCGAGTGGATCACCGAGCGCGCGATCACCGGCCTGTGCGCGCTGCAGGTCGGCGTGGCCGAGCGCGCGCTGCGCATGACGGCGAGCTACACCAGCGAGCGCAAGCAGTTCGACCGGCCGATCGGCAGCTTCCAGGCCGTGCACCAACGCGCCGCCGACGCCTACATCCAGCTCGAGGCGATGCGGCTCACGATGCAGCAGGCCGCGTTCCTGCTCTCGCAGGGACGGTCTGCGGCGACGGCGGTCTCGGTCGCGAAGATCTGGGCGGCCGACGGCGGCAACCACGCGACCTACGCCGCGCAGCACCTGCACGGCGGGATCGGCATGGACAACGACTACCCGCTGCACCGCTCCTATCTGTGGACGCGCCAGATCGAGCTCACGCTCGGCTCCGCCGCGCGCCACCTCGAGCGCCTCGGCGACGCGCTCGCCGACTAGAAGCGGTCTCGAGAACCCGCTCCCGTCGCCGGGCACGCGTCTTCGCCCCGATCTCGTCGTTGCGAGAGCTCGCCGTATCGACGAGATACGCCTGCGCTCTCGCGCCTCGATCTCGGGCCGAATCCGCGCGCCGGGCTCGGGTCGGGGTCTCTGAGACCGCTTCTAGCGCCCCTTGAAGACCGGCTTGCGCTTCTCGGCGAAGGCGCGCGGGCCCTCCTTCGCGTCCTCGCTGGCGAAGATCGGCCAGCCGAGCTCGAGCTCCAACGCCAGCGCCTCCGACTCGCTCATGCTCTGATCGTACAGGCGCAGCGCCTTCACGATCGCCTGCACCGAGAGCGGGCCGTTCTCGCAGATCGTCTCGGCGATCCTGCGCGCCTCGTCGAGCGCCGACCCGGTCGGCACCACGCGTCCAATCAGCCCGAACTCCTTCGCCTCGCTCGCGCTCACGTGGCGCCCTGTGAGCAGGATCTCCGCCGCGAGCGTGTACGGGATCTGCCGGCGCAGGCGGATCGTCGAGCCGCCGAGCGGGAACAGGCCGCGCCGCGCTTCGGTCACCCCGAACACCGCCGACTCGCCGGCCACGCGGATGTCGGTTCCCTGCAGGATCTCCGTGCCACCCGCGAGCGCGTAGCCCTCGACGGCCGCGATGATCGGCTTCATCGGCCGGTTGTGCCGCAGCAGCGCCTGCCAGTGCAGGTCCGGCACTTCCTTCATGCGCTTCTGCATCTCCTCGTCGGGCTTCTCGCGGCCCATCGTCTTCAGGTCCGCGCCCGCGCAGAACGTTCCGCCCGCGCCGGTCAGGATCGCGCAGCGCAGATCCGCGTCGGCGTCGAGCCGGCGCCAGGCCTCGTACATGCGCCAGAGCATGTCCGGCGACAGCGCGTTCTTCGCCTCGGGGCGGTTCATGGTCACGACCAGAACGTGACCTTCCTTCTCGACCAGGGCGTGGGCTGGGCTCATGGCTCGATTGAAACACGTTCCAATCTGCCCCTCAACCGTCTTGCGAGCCCGGGTAGAACGTGTTCTGATCCGCAGATGAATCTCGAGGACATCGACCTCGCCAACCCGGACCACTTCGTCGCTGGAACGCCGCATCACTGGCTCAAAGAGCTGCGCACCCGCGACCCCGTGCACTGGCATCCCGAGAGGAACGGCCCCGGATTCTGGTGCGTGACCAAGTACGAGGACGTGAAGACCATCTCGCGCGATCCGCTGCTCTACTCGAGCTGGCTCGGCGGCACGAACATCGAGGACCGCGACGAGACGTCGCTCGCGGGCATTCGCCTGCTCATGCTGAACATGGATCCGCCGCAGCACGTGAAGTTCCGGCGCATCGTGCAGCGCGGGTTCACGCCGCAGATGGTCGCGAAGCAGGAAGACTACCTGCGCGGACTCGCCAGGCGCATCGTCGACGGCGTCGCGCACAAAGGAGAGTGCGAGTTCGTCGGCGAGCTCGCCGCGGAGCTCCCGCTGCAGGTCATCTGCGAGCTGATGGGCGTGCCGCAGGAAGACCGCAAGCTGATCTTCGAGCTCTCGAACAAGCTGATCGGCTTCGACGATCCGGAGTTCCAGAACAGCGAGGCGGACGCGCGCGACGCTTCGGCTCAGATGTTCGGCTTCGCGATGAAGCTCGCCGAGAGGTACCGCAAGGATCCGGCCGACAACCTGACCACGGCCCTGCTCTTCCACGAGATCGACGGCGAGAAGCTCTCCGAGCTCGAGTACTGCTCCTTCTTCCTGTTGCTGCTGGTCGCCGGAAGCGAGACGACGCGCACCGTGACGACCAATGGAATGAAGGCGCTTCTCGACCACCCCGACCAGCTGGCGCGGCTGGTCGCGAACCCCGCGCTGGTGCCGCAGGCGGTCGAGGAGTTCGTGCGCTTCGATCCGGCGGTGCACTACTTCCGGCGCACGGCGACCCGCGACACGGAGCTTCGCGGACGCAGGATCGCGAAGGGACAGAAGGTCGTGATGTGGTACCCGGCGGCGAATCGCGACGAAGAGGTCTTCGTCGAGCCGGACCGCTTCGACATCGGGCGCGTCGACAACCCGCACCTCGCGTTCGGGATCGGCGAGCACTTCTGTCTGGGCGCGAACCTGGCGCGGCTCGAGCTGGTGGTGGTCTTCCAGGAGATCCTGAAGCGGCTCCGGAACCCCCGCCTGGTTTCGCCGCCGCGCCGACTGCGTTCGAACTTCGTGAACGGCGCGAAGGAGATGCGGATCGCCTTCGATCCCGAGCGAGCCTGAGCGCGGCGAGCTAACCGCCGCTCGACCATTCTCCCCGGCGCCGGATCGCGATCTCGAGCAGCGCGAGGTAGCGCTCGCGCGGAATCTCGACGCAGCCGAAGCGCGCGAGGTGCGGCGTCGAGAACTGCGTGTCGAGTAGCTCGAATCCGCCTGCGCGAAGTCGCTCGACCAGCTCCACCAGGCAGAGCTTCGAGGCGTCGGTTCCGCCGATCTCCAGCCGGCTGAACATGCTCTCGCCGAAGAACGCCGCGCCGATGTGGACGCCGTACAGCCCGCCGACGAGCCGTCCCTCGCGAAACGCCTCGACGCTGTGCGCGAATCCGTGCGCGTGCAGCTCGACGTACGCGGCGATCAGCCGCTCGTCGAGCCAGGTCTCGGTCCGCCCTGCGCGGGGCTCGGCGCAGGCGCGCATCACGCCCTCGAAGACGGTGTCGCTGCGGATCTCGAAGGGCCGCTTCGCGCGCACGCGCGCGAGGCTTCTCGGCACGTGGAAGCGCTCCAGCGGGATCACGGCGCGCGGATCCGGGCTGAAGTACTCGATCCTGCGCTTGCGCGGATCGACCATCGGAAAGATCCCGCTCGCGTAGGCGCGAAGCAGGAGCTCCGTGTTGGGGCGCTGCGGATCGAGCTCGCCCGAATCGGTCACGGCGATCCGCGCACCCACATGGCGGCGTTCGAGAGCAGCCAGATCGACGCGGCGATCAGGACGTACACCGGGCCGGTCGGGAGGTCCGCTGCGTACGAGAGCTCGAAGCCCCCGAGCGACGAGACCAGGGCGATCGCCGCCGCGACGGCGAACGTCGTCCGCATCGAGCGCCCCAGGCGAAGCGCCGCCAGCGCCGGAAGCACGAGGAAGGCGAACACCCCCATCGGCCCCGCCGTCATCACGCCGATCGAGATGGTCGCCCCGAGCAGCAGATGGAGCACGAGGTCGTAGCGGACCGGGTCGCGGCCGATCGTTCGCGCGAACTCGGGGTCGAACGAGACGAGCAGGAGCTCGCGGCGGAACAGCACGAAGACGAAGGCGATCACCGCTGCGACGGCCACGAGCACGATCAGGTCGCGGTCGGAGATCGAGAGCAGCTCTCCGCGAAGCAGGCTCGTCATCTCGAGATCTCCGGTCGGGGACATCGCGACAAAGAGAAGTGTCGCGGCCGTCGCGATCGCCAGAACGCCGCCGATCCGCCATTCGACCGGCCGGGTCGCATTCCGACCCGCGAGCACGAGCGCGCCCAGCGCCGTGAACGTGGCCAGGAGCGACCCGCCCAGCGCGAGCGCGTGCGCCTGACCCGGATCGCCGTGCGAATGGCCGGTCGCGAAGAAGACCGCGGCAATTCCGGCGGCGCCGGCCTGCGGCAGCGCCACGCCGAGCAGGACCAGGCGCCGGAGCACCACGTAGACCCCGAGCACCGAGCAGAGCACGCACACGATCGTGCCACCCACGATCACGTTCCGGAACAGGAGATCCCCCGAGAGCAGCTCGATCACGCCGGCACCTCGAGCGCCACCGCGCCTTCCGCGACGCGCGCGATCCGGTCGACCCGCCCGCGCAGCGCCTCTTCGTGGTGCGTGACGAGCCAGATCGAGAGCGAGCGCTCCCGTCGCAGAGCCGAGAGCGAATCGAGAATCGCGATCTCGGAGCCGCGGTCGACGCCCGCGGTCGGCTCGTCCAGAAGAAGCAGGTTCGGCGCCGTCGCGAGCGCGCGCGCGATCAGGATCCTCTGCCGCTGTCCACCCGAGAGCTCGGCGTAGCGGCGGCTCGCGAACTCGAGCGCGTCGCAGGCCCCGAGCGCTGCGCGAGCGCGCCGCTTCGCGTCTCGGCCCAGGCGGCGCCAGAACGGCACGTCGCCATACGTGCCGAAGAGCGCGACGTCGGCTCCCGAGAGCGGATAGTGCGAGTCGAGCGTCTCGCGCTGCGGCACGTAGCCGATGCGCGCGCCGCGAGCGCGAACGACGCTTCCCGAGAGCGGCGGGAGGAAGCCGAGCAGGCTGCGCAGCAGGGTGGTCTTCCCCGAGCCGTTCGGGCCGAGCACGGCGACGAACTCCGCCGGGCGGATCTCGAGCGAGACCTGCCGCAGCACCGGCTGTCCGGCGTAGCCGAGGTCCGCGCGCTCGACGACGAGCGCCGGCTCGTCCATTCGCGCCGCTTGCGCGGTTATCGCGGATCTCCGTCGCCAGCCGCCGCGAGCACCGCGCGCAGATTCGCCTCGATGAACTCGACGTAGCTCTCCGCTCCGGGCAGCCCGCCCGTCAGCGTGGCGACCGTCGCCACGCGCCCGCCGGTCCGGCCGGCGATCGTCTCCGCGAGCGGCATCTCGTAGGCGACCTCCCGGATCACGAGCCGGACGTCCTCGACCTTCATCCGCGCGATCAGCTCCTCTACGTGTCTCGGTGTCGCGGGCACGCCCGGCCGGGTCTCGATCGTCCCCTCGAGCACGAGCCCGAAGCGATGGGCGAAGTAGACCAGATCCTGGTGGTAGGAGACCGCCTTGCGTCCGCGCAGCGGCTTGGCGAGCTCGAGCCAGACGGGGATCTTCTCGTCGAGGATCGCCGTGAACCGCGCGAGCCCCTCGCGGTAGACGCTCGCCCCTTCGGGGTCGACGCGCTCCAGCCCCTCGGCGATCGCTCGCGCCATGAGCTTGCCCTGCACCGGGTCCATGTTGAAGTGCGGATTGCCGAGCGGGTGGAGCTCACCCTGGCTGCGATCCTGGCTGCTCGGAACGTCGAGCGTCTCGACGAAGAGCGAGCTGTCGATGTAGGCCTTGGCGCCCGGCGCGATGCGCGGGTTCCGAGCGGCCTCGAGCAGCGCGGGAAGAAACGCGTGCTCGAGTCCCAGGCCCTGCACGACGAGCACGTCGGCGCGGTTCAGCTTCGTGACGAAGCTCGGCTTCACGGGGACCTTGTGGGGATCCTGCGTGCCGGACGCGAGCGTGGTCACCTCGACCCGATCGCCCCCGATCTGACGCGTCATGTCGGCGACGTCCGGAGTGGTGGCGACGACGCGAAGCGCGGTCGCGAGCGCGAGAAGCGAGCTAGCGATTGGCGAAGCCATGACTGTGACTCCCGATGAAGGCGGTCCACTGCAGCCAGACGCGCAGGTCGTTCGGCCCGGACTGGTCGATCTCGCCGAGCTGGAAGCGCAGGCGTTGGAACTCCGACGGCTTCCAGGTGACGAAGCCGGCGTAGGTGTTCTGGCGCGCGGCCTCGTCGGCGATCTCCTCGGCATGGTCGAAGAGGATTCCGCCCGAGAAGCTGCGCCCGAAGAAGCCCTCGAGATACGCGTAGCCGCCGTCGCGATGGAATCGCTCCGAGCCTCCGGCGCCGTCGAGGAAGTCCTGATCGTTCCAGTACCACTCCGAGCCGAGCACGGCGCCCTGGTAGAACGAGTTCGTTCCCGGCTGGTGTCGCAGCGCGAGGTCGACCCCGTAGAGGCGCCGGCGCGTGCCGCTCGGCGCAGCAACGTAGGTTCCGCCGAGCTCCAGATTCAGGACGTCGGAGAGATCGAAGTAGGTATGCGGCCGAAGCAGATAGGTGAGCTCGCTGTAGGACGGCTGGCCGACGAAGCTCTCGAATCCGTCCGGCAGCTCGCCGATCGAGTTGTAGACGCCCGCGGTCAGCTGCACGAACTGGTCGATCGGCGCGAGCCAAGAGGCCTCGACGCCCTCCGCGCGCGTCTCGCCGCCGAAGATGCGGTCGATCGACGCGGGTCGTTCCACGAACGGCAGCGCCTCGTCGTGCCAGTGCGGAAAGCGGCCGACGTCCGCGAAGAGCCGACCCGCCTTGACGGTCAGGTTCAGCGGCAGCGCGGTCGTCACGAGCGCGGCCTCCTCGACGTCGAAGGACTCGTCGCTCGTCGCGTTGATGCTCACGTAGCCGCGCAGGTACGGGTCGATCGGTGCCGAGATGAAGAGCTCCGCGGAGCCGAGCAGGAAGCCGACGCCGTCGTCGCCGTGCGTGTCCGAGCGCGCCTTCGCGTCGACCACGAAGCTGATCGCCGGATTGCTCGCGTCGACCGGCGGCAGGCGCGCGGTCTCGTCGGCGGCCGGCGCTCGCGCCTCCACTCGAGCCGGCTCGCGAGAGCTGACGTCGTCGACCTTTCGCGACAGGTCCTCCACGAGCGTGATCGTCCGCGCGAGCGTCGCTCGGGTCTCGTCGAGCTCGCCCCGGGTGGCGGCGAGCTCGCTGCGCAGGGTCTCTACTTCGTTCTCCGCGCTCGCGGCGCGATCGGGTGCAAGACAAGCCGCGAGTGCGAGCGCGGCGCAAGCCGCGTGAGAGCGCAATGGTGCCATCGATTCCTCCATCGGGCCGTGCAAGGCCCCGAGCACCGTCCGCTCGAAGCGGACGGCACCGAAACGATCGTCGGAACTCGACTCAGATTGCGATGGAGGGCGCGGGCGGGGCGCGCGCGGAACGGCGGTCGAAATCGGCGCGCTTCGGCACGGCTTCGGGCTCGCTCACGACGCTCTCTCGACCGAGGACGACGGGCTCGACGTCCGGCGTCGCGACCAGACCCGCGGCGGCGCCGGCGTCGTGGGCGAACAGGCTGCAGACGCCGCAGTCGCCGGAATGGCTCGCAGCGCCGTGCACCAGCGGGAGCAGCGCGCTCGAGACGATCGCGAGAGCTGCGACGAGTGCGAGACCGCGCAGCGGCGGCGCCCAGCGCCGTGGCTCGTCGGTGCGCCGTTCGCGGGTCATCGGGCGCAAGCTATCCGAGGCTCCGGGACGTGTCAACGAACCAAGCCGCGCGAGCTCCACCGTACCGTGCAGGGTTGCCGGCTGCGCTTCAGCCGCTGGAGACTGGAGTTCGCATCGTCACGAACTCCTCGGCCGCGGTGGGATGGATGCCGATCGTCGCGTCGAAGACGGCCTTGGTCGCCCCGGCCTTCACGGCTATCGCGATCCCCTGGATGATCTCGCCCGCCTCGGGGCCGACCATGTGCGCGCCGAGAACCCGCTGACTCGCGCTCTCGACCACGAGCTTCATCAGCGTCTTCTCCTCGCTGCCTGTGAGCGTGTTTCGCAGCGAGCGGAAGCTGGTGCGGTAGACGTCGATTCTGCCGAAGCGCTCGCGGGCGGCGGATTCCGTGAGCCCGACGGTTCCGATCTGGGGCTGGCTGAAGACCGCCGTCGGCACGTCGCTGTGATTCGGCGCGGTGGGCCGTCCCGCGAAGAGCGTGGCCGCGACCGCCATGCCTTCGTGGATCGCGACCGGCGTCAGGTTCAGCCGGTTCGTCACGTCGCCGATCGCCCAGATGCTCGGCACGGAGCTGCGCATGAACGCGTCGACGATCACGGCTCCCGCAGCGTCGAGCGCGGGGCCCGCCTGCTCGAGCCCGAGCCCGGCCACGTTCGGGGCGCGACCCGTCGCGTAGAGGATCTGCTCGGCCTCGATCTCCGAGCCGTCCTCGAGCTGCGCGCAGAGGCGGCCCGCGCGCTTCTCGATCCGCGCGACGTTCGCGCCGAAGCGGAGATCGACGCCCTTCCCCCTCATCTCGCGCGCGAGCGCGCGGCGCAGATCGTCGTCGAAGCCGCGCAGAAAGAGCTCGCCGCGGTAGAGCTCGGTGGTGCGCGAGCCGAGGCCGTTCCAGATCCCGGCGAACTCGACCGCGATGTAGCCGCCGCCGACCACGACGACGCTTCGCGGCAGCTCCTTCAGGTGGAAGGCCTCGTTCGAGCTGATCGCGTGCTCGATCCCGGGGATCGCGGGGAGCGTCGGCCAGCCGCCGGTCGCCACGAGCAGGTGCTGCGCCGTGATCGTGCGTCCGCCGATCTCGACGCTGTGGGGGTCGACGATCCGCGCACGTCCCGCGAAGCGCGTCACGCCCGCGTCGTCGAGCAGGCGCTCGTAGACGGAGTTCAGTCGCTTGATCTCCCGATCCTTGTTCTCGATCAGCCGGGCCCAGTCGAAGCTTCGCTCGCCGACGCTCCAGCCGAAGCCCGCGGAGTCGGCGAAGTGCTCCGCGTACTCCGATGCGTAGACGAGAAGCTTCTTCGGGATGCAGCCCACGTTCACGCAGGTGCCGCCGAGCTCTCGCTCCTCGGCGATCGCGACGCGCGCGCCATGCGCCGCGGACATCCGGCTCGCGCGCACGCCTCCGGAGCCCGCACCGATCGTGAACAGGTCGAAGTCGTATCGCGCCATGGGCGGAATTCTAACGGTTGGGTCCAGCGAAATCGCCGAGCGAGAAGGCGACGCCGCCCGCGAGTCCGTCGACCGGCGGGTGTAGCTTCGTCGCGCGCAGCCAGAGCTCCGCGCCAGGAGGCAGCAGCGCGCGCAGGTGGACGAAGAGCTCGTGCGCCAGGCGCTCCACCAGGTGGAACTCGCGACCCGCGCAGAGCGCACGCGCGGCGTCGATCAGCTCCGCGTAGCAGACGGTTTCGGCGAGCCGGTCGCTGGTGCAGGCCCCCGGCAGCTCCGCGAAGCGCACGGCCACGTCGAGGTCGACCGGCTGGGGCCGCGCCCGCTCCCCGGCCGTGCAGCCGAGAAGCACGTCGAGTCGTGCCCCGCGAAATTCCAGTACGCCCAAGCGACCTCCGGGATCGCGCCCCGAGGGGATCCTAGCCGGATTCTGGTAGATTAGGCGAGCTTGAGTTTCAGACGAGTTCGTCCAGTGAATCTTGACAAGATCGATCTCAACAAGCTGCGCACCTTTGCCGCGGTCGCGCAGCACGGCGGGGTGAGCCGCGCGGCGCGGCAGCTCTCGCTCACCCGCTCCGCGGTGAGCCAGAGCGTCGCGGCGCTCGAGGCCTCGCTCGGCGTGCGCCTCTTCGACCGGATCGGACGGCGTCTGGCCCCGACCGCCGAGGGCCGCACGCTGGCGCGCCTGTTCGGGCCCGTGCACGAGTCGCTGCGCCTCGCGCTCGCGGAGGTCGCGAACGAGGAGCGCGCGGTGCGCGGCGTGGTCCGGCTCGGGCTCTTCCCGGGCGCCTCGCGAGCCAGGGTCGCGCGGATCGTCGCCGCGTTCGTCGCGCGGCATCCCGATGCGCGCGTGAAGCTGCTCTTCGCGCCCCACGCGGAGCTTCGCGAGCTGCTCGCGCAGAGCCGCCTCGATTTCGCGCTCAGCCTGCGGGGCGGCCGCTCTGCGTCGCCGCGCATCCGCTCGAGTCTGCTGTTCCGGCAGAAGCTCGTTCTCGTCTCGAGCCAACGCCCGCCACGCGGGCGCATCGACGCGGGCGGCCTCTCGGGGCTGGCCGTGATCGACTACTACCCCGCCAGCCCGTTGATCCGTCGCTGGCTCGCGCATCAGTTCCCGCGCCGTCGCATCGCCGTCGACGTCCGCGTCTTTGCTGCGACCACCGACATGGCGCTGGAGCTCGCGCTGCTCGGCGCCGGCGCCGCCGTGCTGCCGCGATCGATCGCGGACCCGCACCTGCGAGAGGGGCGCCTGCACCAGATCCGCGGACCTCGCGCGGACCTCGACGATGCGGTCTGGTTGGAGGAATCGGCGGGTGCCTGGCGCAGCGCGGTGCTCGAGGCGTTCCGAGCGACGCTCGTCTCCGAGCTCGAAGATGCGCAGTGACTGCACTCGGCATCGCGCTGGAGATCACGCCCCCGCGGGAGCGGCGCCCCGAGCTGCTGCTGCGCCGGGCTCGACTGCTGGGCGGATGCGCCTCGTCGGTGCACGTGATCCAGCGACCCGCGCGCCAGACGAGTCTCGAGGCTTCGATCGATCTCGAGCGCGCGGGGATCTCCGCCGTCTGGCACGTCACCAACCGCGGCCGTGGAGCGGCCGAGATCGAGGCCGAGATCGAGCGCGCCGCGCGATCCGGCCTCTCGGCCGCGCTGGTCGTCCGGGGCGAATCCGGCCCCGAGGACCGCAAAGACACCCCGGCGCTGCGGACGCTGGTCGCCAGGATCCGCTCGGCCCTGCCGGGCGCGCGGATCGGCGTGACGATGAACCCCTACCTGGAGCCGGAGCGCGCGCTCCCGAACCTGTGGCCGAAGCTCGAGGCGGGCGCCACGTTCGTGCAGACGCAGCCGGTCTTCGCGGCCTCGACACTCTGCGGTGTCGGCGAGCGGATCCGCCAGCGCGCGCCCGGGGTCTCGATCCTGCCGATGGTGATTCCGATCGTCTCGGCCGTGGCTGCGGAGAGGCTCGCGCTTCGGCTGCGCCTGCCGCTTCCGGGGCGATTCGCCGCCACTCTGGCGAGCGGAGGGGAGCCGGGCGGTTGGACGCTCTTCTCGCAGACGCTTCGCGGGCTCCGGGGGTCCGGCGTGGCGGACGGCCTGGCCGTGATGACGCAGGAGATGGATCCGCCGGCGGCGTTCGCAGAGCGGATCCGACTCGCGCTGCGCGAGAGCGGCTGGGCGTAGCGCTCGGAGCGCCCGCCCTCACCACTCCCCGTTCGAGATCCGCGCGTCGTGCAGGATCGCCCAGACGTACGCCGGCCCCGAGACGAACTTGTTCAGCTTCGCGGCCGGCACGGGCAGCAGCGGGAAGGCCAGCTCGAAATCCGAGCGCGGGATACGCAGATCCGTGTGACTCGGAAGGACGAACGCACCCTCGACCGCGTAGGTGAACCAGCGCCCCGCATCGGTCTGGAAGAAGCTGCCCGAATGCGCCGTGATCCGCGCCCAGACCGGCTCGAAGAGGGCGCCGAGGTCGCTCATGCAGGCGATCCGAGGACGGAGTCGAGGAACGCCCCGACCACCTTCACGAACTCCTCCGGCCGGTCGCCCGCGACCGAGTGGCTCGCGCCCGGGATGCTCACCAGCTCGACGCATTCGACGGCAGAGGCGAAGCGCTCCGCCATCTCGCGGGTCAGCACCGGGCTCGAGCCGCCGTGCACGAGGAGCGTCGGACAGCGCAGCGCCCGCGAGGCCGCGAGCGCGTCGACGCTCGACCTCGCGATGCCCCCGAAGCCGTCTCGGAAGCGCTCGTCGTACTGCTTCGCCAGCTTCCCGTCCGGCGTCTCGCGGAGCGAGACGGCAAGGCGCGCGCGGATCCGCTCCTTCGAGCGCCAAGGGTAGTAGCGGTGGGTGTGCTCGACCCACTCGTCGAGCGAGTCGAGCTGGTAGGGGCCGGCCACGAACGCGCCGACCTCGCGCGCGCCGTCGACGCTCACCTCCGGTCCGACGTCGACGAGCACGAGCGCTCTCACCCGCTCCGGGTGACGCGCCGCGAAATCCAGCGCGTTCATGCCGCCCATGCTGTGGCCGATCACGACCGGCCGCTCGAGGCCGAGCTCCCGGATCACGCAGTCGAGATCCGCGACCATGTTCTCGCGCGTGTAGTCCTCGACCCGCTTGGCGCGATCGGAGAGACCGTGACCCCGCTGGTCGAAGGCCAGAAGCCGCAGGCGAGAGCGGAGTCCCGGCGCAACCTCGTCCCAGGAGTGGCAGTTGAGCGCGAATCCGTGCAGCAGGATCGCCGGCGCGCCCGCCGACCCCGCCCAGTCCATGTAGTGCAGATCCAACCCATTGGCGCGCACGCGCCGATCGATCGGGGCCTGCGTCATCGAAGCTCCTGCGATCGACGCCAACGCCGCGCGCGGAAGGCTCGGGCCCTCAGCCGGTCCTGCGCCGCAGTCCGAGCAGGCCGAGTCCGGCGAGAATCAGCAGGCCGGTTCCCGGCTCGGGGACGCTCGGCCGGACCCACTCGACGATCATGCCGATGATCCGCGCCTTCGGGTTGGCCAGATCCTGCTCGTCGTTCCAGGTGCCGCGCAGGTCCTGACCGTTCTGGTAGTAGTGGACCCACATCGTGAGGAAGCGCTCGTTGATGCCGCCCTCGTCATTCGGCTCGGCGGGAGCCCAGTTCTCGTAGCTCCACGTCTCGGGCGCCACCTCGGTGTTCACCGCCCACTGCCAGCCCTCGGTCGCCGACTGGCCGTCGAGCTGCCGGCCGCCGAGCCAGACCTGGTTCTTGTTGATGCCGATGTTCGCGGCCGGCATGACGGCGCTGAGAATGAACGCCTGCTCCTCGGCGGAGCCGATCGTCGCGAGCTGGCCGACGGTTCCCTCGGGCCCTTGTGCGGCTCGCGCCAGCGCGTCGGCTTCGGTCCAGGTCGTGGTGTAGGCCAGGGACACGAAGCTGTAGCTGTTTCCGGTGGCGCCCACGCCCGAGTCCCAGGTCACGCAATGAGGCGGCTCGCATACGATCGGTATGGCCTGGCTGGGCGACGCCGAGAAACCGATGGCCATCGCGACGAATGCGGCCAACACCGCAGGGCGATTTCCGAGCAGCGTTCGTGCGACGATCACGTGGCGACCCTCCGAGGCGATTTCACCAGTCTACCGCATGAGAGTGGGCAACTACAACGACTCGTGACGCTCCAATCGGCCCTTCTCGAATTCTTCGCCGCTCCGTCAAGAGCCCGTGCGACGGGCACCAAATCCCGCAACGCGGCGTCCCAATTGGGGGAACGGCCACGAGCTGTGCATCCGACACCGGCTCGCTCGAGGCCGGCGCCCCGACGGCGCCCCCGAGATGGAGTCGCGTGTAATTCGCCACACCTCGGAGAAGCCAGGCAGCGACCCCGCACGCTAACGGCGCCCCGGAGCGCTGCCGATAGTTCTGCCGTCGATGGCCAACTCCCCGATCGCCGATGCGTCCGACCAGCTTCTCGGCCGCGTGGCGGTGGCGGCGAAGCTGATCAGCGTCGATCAGCTCGCCCAAGCCACCCGCGAGCAGTCCCGCTCCGGCTCCGAAAAGCGCCTGGGCGAGGTGTTGGTCGAGCTGGGGCTGATCACGCCCGAGAAGCTCCGCCGGGCGCTCGAGCTCCAGAAGGGAGTTCTGGAGCGCGCCCAGAGGAAAGAAGCCCAGCCGGTCGAGCCCCCCGCGGCGAGCCCGCCGAAAGTCGCAGCCGCCCGGCCGACTCCGGCACCGGCGAGCGAGATCGGCGCCGAGACGGACGGCCAGGCGGCGCGCGCGTATGCCCGGACCGCCGTCACGCCGCCGACCACCCCGCGAGAGGTGGCTCCGGTACCCGCGCAGCCCCGGTCGGCGGCCGGTCCGACCGGCTCGATCCCGCTGGACCGCGGCCTCGACACGCTTCTGATCGAAGCCGCCGGTCGCGGCGCGAGCGACGTCCACCTGCACAGCGGTGCGAGCCTGTACGTTCGCGTGCGCGGCAGCCTCTGCGAGGTGCCCGACTCGAAGATCAGCAGGGACGACACGGAGCGGCTGATCCTGCCGATCCTCTCCGCGGACGAGCGCGCGCTGCTCGAGTCGCAGGGCGAGATCGACCTGGCCTACACCGTGAAAGGCCTCGCCCGCTTCCGGCTGAACGTGTACCGGCAGCTGCGCGGCCTGGACGCGGCGATCCGGCGCATCTCGCTCCAGCCGCCGACGCTCGCCGATCTCCGGCTGCCCGCGGCGTTCGCGAAGTTCACGAACTTCCACCAGGGCCTGGTTCTGGTCACGGGCCCGTCGTCGTGCGGGAAGTCGTCGACGATGGCCGCGCTGGTGAACCTGATCAACGAGGAACGCGCCGAGCACATCCTCACGGTCGAGGACCCGATCGAATACCTGCACCCGTCGAAGCGCTGCATCGTGAACCAGCGCCACGTGAAGCGTCACACCGAGTCGTTCGCGCGCGCGCTTCGGGCCGCGCTTCGCGAGGACCCGGACGTGATCGTGGTTGGCGAGCTGCGCGACCGCGAGACGATCGCGCTCGCCATGACCGCCGCCGAGACCGGCCACCTCGTGCTCGCGACGCTGCACACCGACAACGCGCTGCGCACGGTGAACCGGATGATCGGCTCGTTTCCGCCGGACCAGCAGGAGCAGGTCCGCACGATGCTCTCCGAGTCGCTTCGCGCCGTGATCTCGCAGCGCCTGCTCCCGCGCGCCAACGGCAAGGGGATGGTTCCCGCCGTCGAGGTCCTGACCATGAATCGCGCGATCGGAAACCTGATCCGGAAGAACGAGACGATCCAGATCCGATCGATGATGCAGACCGGCAGCGCCCAGGGAATGAACCTGCTCGACACGTCGCTCGCGCAGCTGGTCAAGTCGGGCGAGGTGAAGCGCGAGGACGCGCTGCTCCACGCCGACGAACCGAAGCTGATTCCGAACGCATAGGCACGAGGAAACGCCTTGGCGCAGATCGACGCTCTCCTCCGCTACCTGAAGCAACACGGCGGCTCCGACCTGCATCTGGCCGCCGGGATCGATCCGCGAGTGCGCGTGAACGGCGAGCTGCGCGCGGTGGCAGGAACCTCGCCGCTCGACGACGCTGGCCTGCGCAAGCTGATGCGCGAGATCACCAGCGACACCCAGTGGGCCAGCTACAGCGAATGCCGGGATCTCGACTTCGCCTACAGCCTCGAGGGGGTGGCGCGCTTCCGCGTGAACTTCTTCGTGCAGGAGCGCGGCGCCGGGGCGGTGCTCCGGATGATTCCGGAGAAGATCGTCCCGCTCGAGGAGCTCGCGCTTCCCAAGGCGATCGACTCGCTCGCAGAGCTCGGCAAGGGACTGATCGTCATCACCGGACCGACGGGCTCCGGAAAGTCGACGACGCTCGCGGCGATCATCGACCGGATCAACCGCACTTGCGCGAAGCACGTCCTGACGCTCGAGGAGCCGATCGAGTTCGTGCACCAGAACAAGAAGAGCGTCTTCTCGCACCGCGAGATCGGCCCGCACACCAAGGGCTTCGGCCCCGGGCTTCGCGCCGCGATCCGCCAGGACGCCGACGTGATCCTGGTCGGCGAGATGCGCGACTACGAGACGATCTCGCTGGCACTCACGGCCGCCGAGATGGGGCTTCTCGTCTTCGGAACGCTGCACACGAACAGCGCTCCCAAGACGATCGACCGGATCATCGACACGTTCCCGGCCGACGAGCAGGCGCAGGCGCGGCTCTCGCTCGCCGATTCGCTGGGCGCCGTCGTCGCGCAGCTGCTGCTGCCGACCGCGGACGGAAAGGGCCGCGTGCCCGTGAACGAGATCATGCTGCGGACCAAGGCGCTGCCGAACATCATCCGCGAGGCGAACGTCTCGATGCTCGGCTCGTTCATCCAGCAGGGCAAGCAGGACGGCATGCAGCTGATGGACGACGCGCTCTTCGAGCTGGTGCAGAAGAAGCGCGTCGCGCCCTACGACGCGTACCTGAAGGCGAGCGACAAGGCGCGCTTCGAGGGGCTGCTGCCGAAGGATTGAGCCCGGCGGGAGCGTGCTAGGCTCGGGGCCATGCTCGTCGTGAACGTCTGGTCCGACTACCTCTGACCCTGGTGCAACGTCGCGGCGGTCCGGCTGCGAGCCATCGTTGCGGAGTTCGGGGACTCGATCGAGCTGCGTTGGAAGAGCTTCCTGCTCCGCCCGCAGCCGGAGCCGGGGCGCGACCTGGAGAAGTTCCGGCGCTACACCGAATCGTGGCGGCGAGCGGCGGCCGAGGAGCCGGAAGCCGCCTTCCGGGTCTGGCAGGGCGACGAGGGGCCGCCCTCGCACAGCGTCCCGCCGCACCTCGTCGCGAAGGCGGCGGCCTCGCTCGGTCGAGACGCGTTCGAGCGCGTGCACGAAGCTCTGCTGCGCGCCTACTTCGCGGAGAACCGCGACATCTCCAGCGCCGCGACGCTGCGCGCGATCTGGCTGGGCGCGGGACTCGATGCGCGCGAGCTCGCCCGAGCCGCGGACCCCGCGCTGCTGCGCCAGGTGGCCGAGGAGCACGGTCAGGCGCTGGAGCTCGGTGTGGGCGGGGTTCCGGCGGTCCAGATCGAGGGCGTGGACGCGGCGATCACGGGCGCGCACCCGGTCGAGCTGTACCGGCGCTGGATCCGCAAGCGACTCGAGTCATAGCAGGGTTCCGCCGAGGGTCAGGCTGGCCGTTCCGAAGTAGATCAGCAGACCCGACACGTCGACGAGCGTGGCGACGAACGGCGCCGAGGCGCTCGCCGGATCGAAGCCGAGCCGGCGAAACAGGAACGGCAGCAGCGACCCGGTGATGGTTCCGAACATCACCACGCCGAGCAGGCTGACGCCGACCGTCGCGCCGAGCAGGAGCGCGTGCTCGCCGTAGTCGGGCCAGATCGCCTGCCAGAGGACGACGCGGATGAACCCGAGCGCTCCGAGAAGCGCGCCGAGCGCGAGGCCGGCGCCGATCTCGCGCTGCACCACGCGCCACCAGTCGCGCAGGCGCACCTCGTCGAGCGACATCGCCCGCACCACCAGCGTCGACGCCTGCGAGCCCGAGTTCCCGCCGCTCGAGATGATCAGCGGCACGAAGAGCGAGAGCACGATCGCGCGCATCAGCTCGTCCTCGAAGTACGCCATGGCCGAGGCGGTCAACAGCTCGCCGACGAAGAGCACCGAGAGCCAGCCGCCGCGGCGGCGCAGCATGCGGCCGAAGGCGATCTCGAGGTAGGGCTCCTCCATCGCCTCCATGCCGCCGAGCTTCTGGATGTCCTCGGTGGCCTCGGCCTGCACGACGTCGACGATGTCGTCGACCGTGACGATGCCCTTCATGCGGCCGTCTCGGTCCACGACCGGCAAGGCGATCAGATCGTGCTGCGCCAGGATCTGGCTCACCTCTTCCTGGTCCTGGTCGTCGCGCACGGTCACCAGGTCGCGCCGCATCACCTCGCGGACCGTGCGCTCGGGCCGGGCCGCGAAGAGCTCGCGGAACGAGACCACGCCGAGCAGCCGCTGATCCGCGTCGATCGCGTACAGGTAGGAGAGCAGCTCGAGATTCGTGCGCGCCTGCCTGCGCAGGTAGCCGATCGCCTCGTCGACGGTCATCTCGGGCCGCAGCCGCGCGTAGCGCGGATTCATCAGCCCGCCGGCCGCGTCCTGCGCGTAGGCGAGCAGCGCCGTCACCTCGTGCCGGGTCGCATCGTCGAGGAGCGCGAGCAGCCCCTCGCGCTCGGCGTCTGGAACCTGCTGGATCAGGTCCGCGGAATCATCCGGCGGAAGCAGCCGCATCCAGGCGCGGCGCTCGTTCCTCGGCAGCTCGAGCAGAAGGCTCGCGAGGTCGGCGGAGCCGAGGCCCAGGAAGAACTCCTCCGCGTCGTCGTGCGGCAGCAGTCGAAAGCCCTCGAGCCGCTCGTCGGGCGAGAGGATCCGCCACAGGTTGCGCAGATCCTCCGGCGTGAACTCGGAATCGCGTGCGGCCGGCGTCGTCATGGGTGCTGCCTCGGGCGCGAGTCTCAGTGCATCGCGGAGCCCGCGCGGATCCAGGCCGCGGGGGCGAACTTCTCGTCGCTCAAGCTGCGCCAGAGCTCGCGAAGCTCCTCGAGCTCGCCCCCATCGCGCCCTCTGCTCGTGGTGGCGTCCGCGCGCGCGGACAGGAAGAAGAGCTGCGCGCTCGTCTCCCGCGCGCTCGCGGACTCGTCGTGAAACACGATCTCGTTGTGCAGCTCGAGCAGCGCCTGCGAGAGCTGCTTCCAGCCGTCGTCCGAGAGCGCGTCGGAATCGTAGAGCAGCGCCTCGGCCGCTTCGATCTTCGCGCGGTACGGCGTCGGGTCGAGGCGTCCCAGCGAATCGACGGGCGCGCTCGAGACCTGGCGCGGATCGGGCGCAGGCCTGCCCTCGTCGCGCCCGCAGGCGAGCAGAAGCACGATGCAGGCGGGCAGCAGACGGGCGCGCATCACCGGCTCAGCTCGCGTCGACCGCGTCCTCGGGGAAGACGCCGAGGTAGGCGAGCGCCGCGTGCGTGAGCTCGCCGACCAGAGAGAGCTCGGGGCTCGCGAGGTTGGCGGCGGCGGGAAAGAGCAGCCGCTGCAGCATCGCGCCGCCGATCAGGCGACTCGTGAACGCGGCCGCGGCGATCGGGATCGGGTGCAGGATCTCGTGTCGGCGCGCGACGACCAGCCGCGCGAAGAGACCGTCGATGGACGCGGTCATCCGCAGGCCGCGATCCCTGAACTCCGCGCACTCCGCGGAGCGCAGCACGATGGCCCGCACGAGACCGGCGTGCTGGTCCTGGATGCGGACCTGAAAGGCGACCAGCTCGCGAACGATCTCGCTGATCGACGTCCCCGCCCAGCGCTTCTCGCAGAGCGCGCGCTCCGCGGTCGCGATCGCCTCTTCCACGAAGCGCTCGTGCAGCGCGGAGAGCAGCGCGTCCTTGTCGCGAAATCGCGCGTAGAACGCGCCCACCGACGAGTCGGCGCGCCGGACGATCTCGGCCACGGAGGTGTCCTCCCAGCATTTCTCGCGCAGCAGCGACTCCGCGGCGTCGAGGATCCGGCCGAGGGTCAGCTGGCTTCGCGCCTGGCGGGGCGGGCGCACCCACTCGAGCGCTCCGGGTTGGGTTTGGGGGGCGGTCATCGAGGCTCTCCGTTCGCAGAGGGGTGGGAATGAGAATTCCGATTCTGATCCGCATGAATACGCGCCCGCGCGGTGCCCGGTCAAGATCGCGCGAAAGCGCCGGACGGGCTGGGCAAGCGACGCCGGCTGGGCTACCCAACGCGGCGCATGGCGACCCCAGCCTGGCGGGAAGGCAGCAAGCTCGTCCACCCCTTCAACCCCGAGCTTGGGGTCGGACTCGTGCGCCGAGTCGATGGCCGCTACCTCGTCGTGTACTTCCCGACGGTGGAGCGCGAGGTCACGCTCGCCGCGCAGGGCGCGGGGCTCACGCCGCTCATCATGCCGCCGGGGTCGCTTGCGATCGAGCTCTCGGCCGAGCGCGAGGTGCGCATCGATCGCTGGGACGGCGACGCGTACCTGCTCGCGGACGGGCGGCGCGTCGCGGACGCCGACCTGTGGCCGGTCGAGGGAAGCAAGGGTCCGATCGAACGGCTCGCGCTGTTCAAGCTCGACCGGCTGGGGTCGTTTCGCAATCGCGTCGACGGCATCTCGCTGCGCACGATCCGCGAGGCCGGCGGGCTCGGCAGCTTTCTGGGCGGGCGGATCGCGCTGTTTCCGCACCAGCTGCACACGGCGCTCGCGGCGGTGCGAATGGAGTCGGTCCGCTGGCTGCTCGCGGACGAGGTCGGCCTGGGCAAGACGATCATGGCGTGCCTCGTGCTCTCGGCGCTGGTTCGAACCGGGCGTGCGAAGCGGGCGCTGGTGATCGCGCCCTCGACGCTCACCGTGCAGTGGCTGGGCGAGCTCTACCGAAAGTTCCACCAGGTCTTCGTCCTGCTCGACGAGGCGCGCATCGAGAGCGTCGAGCGCGACTACGGCGAGGGCAACAATCCCTTCGACGTGCATCCGTTCGGCGTGATCTCGATGGAGGACCTGGCCGCCGATCCGTCGCTCGCGCGAATGGCGCGCCACGCGGAGCTCGACCTGGTCGTGGTCGACGAGGCGCACCGGCTCGCGCTCGAGGACGTCGGCGCCGCGCTCGGGCCGATCGTCAGCCAGTCGAAGCACGCGATCCTGCTCTCGGCGACGCCGCTGCAGGCGGACCGGCGCGGCTTCTTCCGCCTGCTGCAGCTGCTGCACCCGGAGCGCTTCGGCGATTTCGACGCCTTCGACGCGTCCGTCTCCGAGGGCCGCGCGGTATTCCCGTGCACCAGCGCCGTTCGGCGCAGCGATCTGGGCGGGCTCCCGCCGCGAGTGCCGGTCCGGATCGACCTGGGGCCGGTGGCGAAGGACCTGAAGAGGGATCCGCGCACCGAGTGGCTCGCGAAGAACGTGCGCGGCTGGCACAAACGCAAGGAGAAGGCGCTCGTCTTCGTGCACGACCTGGAGCGGCTCGAGAAGCTGCGCAAGCACCTCGAGACCACGACGCACACGCACATGGCGATCTTCCACGAGGCGCTCACCCCGGCGCAGCGCGATCTCGAGGTCGCGCGCTTCCGCGAGACCAACCTGCCGGTCCTGCTCTGCACCGAGGCCGCGACGGAGGGCCGCAACTTCCAGTTCTGCGACAGGATGGTGCACTTCGACCTGCCGCTCGATCCGGTCACGCTCGAGCAGCGCATCGGTCGCCTGGACCGGATCGGCCGCACGAAGGACGTCGAGATCGTCTACTTCCGCTGCGAGGGCGCGCGGCCCGACGTCGCGGGACTGTACGAGCGGCTCGACCTGTTCGCGCGCCCGTCCGCGGGGCTCGATCTCGCGCTCTCCGGCGTGCGCGAGGCGCTCGAGCGCGCCGAGCGCGAGGAATCCGAACTCGACCAGGACGCGCTCTGCGCGTCGATCGACGCCGCGCGATCGAAGACGATCGCCGACGTCCCGCGCGTGATCTACCAGGACGCGTACGACGAGTCGCAGTCCGAGAAGCTGCTCGGTCTGGTGCCCCCGGAGCTCGAGACCCTGACGCGCCGCTACACGCTCGGCGCCGCGAACGACCTCGGCCTGAAGATCGTCGACAAGGGGGGCACCGCGCTCTACTACTTGGAGCTCGGCACCTCTCTCACCGTCGAGTCGATTCCCGGCGTGCCCGACGAGAGCCGCTGGCTCGGCACGTTCGATCGCGTCGAAGCGCTGCAGAAGGACGAGTTCGACTTCTTCGCGAGCGGCCACCCGCTGGTCGAAGGCCTGCTGCTCGAGCTCGAAGACGGCGCGCGCGGCCGCACGGCGATGTTCACGGTCCCGTCGCCCGACCTGCGCGGCGCGGGCGTGATCTGCTTCTACAAGGAAGGTGCCGCGGTGCGACCGATCGTCTTCGACACGAAGGGCGAGCAGCGCCCCGAGTGGGCGACGAAGATCGTCGCGTCGCTCGCGAAGGCGCGGCCCGCGAAGCCCGAGGAGCTGAAGCTCGACGCTCGCGCGGCGGACGGAATCCGCGAGCTCGGCTCGATGTGCGAGCTCGAGGTGTCCGAGACGGCGGTGCTCGAGTGCGCCGCGTTCTTCCGCTTCGTGCCCGAGGACGCGGCCGCCGCGTAGCCGGATCAGTCCGCGCGGTCGAGCTGGCGCAGCCGCTCCGTGGCGACGGCCGAGACCGCGGCCTGCAGGTTGTAGCAGGGGATGAAGCCGGCCATCGGCACGCGGATCGCCGCGTCGCAGCGATCGCGCACGTCCCTCGGGATCCCGCCGTTCTCTCCGCCCACCACGAAGACCCTCGGCCCCGAGAGATCGAGCTGCCACGGCGCGCGATCGCCTGACTCGTCGAGCGCGAGCAGCGAGTGCCCGGTCGCGGCAGCTGCGTCGAGAACCGACGCAGCGGAGCGCCAGTACACCGGCATGAACTCCGCGGCGCGCATCGAGGCGCGCAGCGCCGCGCGTTTCGCCTCGTGATCGAACTCGCCGTCGATCGCGATCGCGTCGGCCCCCGAGACCTCGGCGGTGCGGATCACCATGCCGACGTTTCCCGGGTAGACCACGCCGACCAGCAGCCAGAACGCGCCGCGCCGCGCGAGCGACGCCTCGAGGTCCGCCTCCGGGTCGCGGCCGACGAGCGCGAGGACCTCCTCGGCGGGTCGCACCCGGCAGAGCCGCGAGACCACGTTCCGCGTCGCCGTTCGCACGGGGATGCCGAGCTCGCGAGCGCGCAGCACGAGTCGCGCGACGTCTTCATGGCGCGCGTCCTCCTGCACGAGCAGAAGCCGCACGTCCTGGCCGCAGGCGAGCGCCTTCTCGATCTCGCCTGCGCCGGCGATCTGTCGCACGCGGGGGGCCTGCATCGCCGCGAGAGCTTACGGGAGAAAGACCGCGCAGACATGCGCGATCCCGGGCGCTTGCCCTGCGAGTGCGCGGCGCAGCCGCACGACGTCCTCGAGATCACAGCCGGCCGAGCCGCCCACGTCGCACTTCTCCGGCGCGGGAAGCGCGGCGAGCGACCCGGCCAGAAGCGCGCGAAGCGCGCTCACGTCCGCGGCGTCGACGCGTCCGTCTCCGCTCGGGTCGCCGCACTGGCAGACGTCGCCGATCCCGTCGGGGAGAGAGCTCGCCAGGCCGCCCGAGTCCGTCTGCGCGGGATTCGCGGCGACCGGGCAGTCGTCCAACGCGTCCTCGACGCCGTCGCCGTCGTGATCGCCCGTCGCGGCGGCGACGCCCCCCGCCAGGTGTCCGCGCACGACGATGCCGTTCGGGCTCGCGGTCGCAAAGAGCAGATCCGCGCCCGCGAGGCCGCCGGCGCTGTTCGCGTGCAGGATCATCGGGCCCGGGCAACACTCCCCGCCGATCACTCCCGCCGGGCCGGTGGCGGCCAGCGTCTGGGCGACACCGAATCGCGACGGAAGCAGCGGATGGGGCGACGACAGGTTGCGCGCGTCGAAGGCCAGCAGCGCGAGCCCGCCGTCGTTGTACGAGGTCGCGGCGAGGAAGTCGCCCGAAGCTCCGAAGCGCACCTGGGGAACGTAGGAGTACGCGCCGCTCGCGCCGGGCGGCGGAGCGAGCGCGATCGGGTTCGCGCCGCCGCGGATCACGCGCTCGCGCAGGCACGGGACTCCGCCCGCGCTGTCGAACGCGCCGTCGTTGCAGGAAGGCCGCTGCAGGCGCGCGTCGACCGGGGCGGTCGGCAGCGCCGAGATGCCGCGAAGATCGACGGCGACGAGCTGGCGCAGCGTCGCTGAGCCGGCGACGGCGACCGATCCGGTCGGATCGAGCGCGAGCCCGCGCCCGGCGGGATTGCCCGGCCCGAGCGGGATCGAGCCGACCAGCAGCCCGGAGGCCGCGTCGAGCACGTCGATGCTGCCCTGCCCGGTGATCTGAGGCGGAAAACCGGCGTCGTAGATTCCCGCGTTGGTCACCGCGACGCGGCCGCCTTCGAGCGCGGTCAGCGCGACCGGGTTCGGA